>NZ_LMPK01000018.1:69569-70880 GCF_001423825.1 Microbacterium sp. Leaf351 | reverse complement strand
CCAGCCACGACACCAGGTAGTAGGCGACGTAGTTGAGCATGATCGTGAGGATGACCTCATGGGCGCCCGTGCGCGCCTTGAGGAGCCCGACGATGCCGCCCCAGATCGCACCTCCGGCGATGCCCGCGAGGAGCGTCACGGGGATGTGGATCCACATCGGCAGGTTCAGGTTGAAGGCGACCAGCGCCGCGGTCGCCGCGGCGATCAGCATCTGACCGCGCGCGCCGATGTTGAACAGGCCGACCCGGAACGCGAGTGCGACGCCGAGCGCCGCCGCGATCAGCGGTGTCGCGAACCCGAGCGTGTTGGTCAGCGGGCGGATGGCCGCCTCGAAGGTCGGCGCGGTCGCGTTGAAGATCGACCCGCGGAACATCGCGTCGTACGCGCCGTAGATCGAGGTCCACAGCGCGACGAACGTGTCGCCGGGCCGGGCGAAGAAGTAGCCGGCCGCGGCCTGCACCTTCGGGTCGGTGACGGCGATGAGGATGCCGCCGATGAGCATCGCGAGGACGACCGCCAGGATCGTGGTGACGACGCTCCCCCGCAGGATCTCGCGGATGAGCTGGTTCGAGCGGGGCGGCGGCGGCACGGCGGCGCCCGCGACCGGTGCCGCGGGGCCGTCGGCGGTCACCGCGTGGCCGGTGAGGGGACCGGATGCCGCGGGCAGCTGCTCGCCGCCGGCGTCGGGGGTGGTGCTCCCGGGGGTGTTGTCGTTCACGCCGCTGCCTCCCCGGCCATCATGAGTCCGAGCACGTCGCGGGGCGTGTCCCCCGGGACGATGCCGACGATCGCGCCGCGGTACATGACCGCGATCCGGTCGGCGAGGGCGGTGACCTCGTCGAGCTCGGTCGAGACGACGATCACCGGGATGCCGGCGTCGCGCGTGTCGATGATGCGCTTGTGGATGAATTCGATCGAGCCGACGTCGACGCCGCGGGTGGGCTGCGAGGCGAGGAAGAGCTTGAGCTCGCGGTTGAGCTCGCGCGCGATGACGACCTTCTGCTGGTTGCCGCCCGACAGCGCGCCGGCGCGCGTCTGGGGTCCCTGGGTGCGGATGTCGAACTCGGCGATCCGGTCGCGGGCGAAGCGATCGAGCGCTCCGCGGCGAATGGTCCCCGCGACGCTGAACGCGGCATCCGCAGAGCGATCGAGGATGAGGTTCTCGGCGACCGAGAACGAGCCGACCAGACCGTCGTGCGTACGGTCCTCGGGCACGAACCCGACACCTTCGTCGAGGATGCCGCGCACACTCTTGCCGACGAGCTCCACCGAGCCCAGCCGCACCGACCCGGTGACGCGCGCCTGGAGGCC
>NZ_LMPK01000018.1:69346-69558 GCF_001423825.1 Microbacterium sp. Leaf351 | reverse complement strand
CCGGGGCGCACGTCGAAGCTGACGTCGTCGACGACGACGACGCCCGCGGGGTCGATGACGCGCAGGTCGCGCACGGCGAGCCCGCCCTCACCGGGGGTCGCCGCATCCTTCTGCACGCGCAGCTCGACGGCGCGACCCACCATCATCGACGCCAGCTCGGCGTTCGACGCGGTGGGGCTCGCCTCGCCGACGACGGTGCCGAGGCGCACCAC
>NZ_LMPK01000018.1:59886-69326 GCF_001423825.1 Microbacterium sp. Leaf351 | reverse complement strand
CCCTCGTCGCGCAGCTGGCGCATGATCACCATGAGCTCGTCCGTCTCCTGCGGGGTGAGCACAGCTGTCGGCTCGTCGAACACGAGCACGCGTGCGTTGCGGGAGAGCGCCTTGATGATCTCGACGCGCTGCTGCACGCCGACGGGGAGGTCCTCGACGCGGGCATCGGGATCGACGTCGAACCCGAACCGGTCGGCGATCTCGCGCACCCGCGCTCGCGCCTTCGCGAGGTCGAGTGTGCCGAGACCCTTGGTCTCTTCATGGCCGAGCATGACGTTCTCGGCGACCGTGAAGACGGGGATGAGCATGAAGTGCTGGTGCACCATGCCGATACCGGCGCGCATCGCGTCGCCGGGACCCCGGAAGTGCTGCACCTCGTCGTCGAGGAGGATCTCGCCCTCGTCGGCCTGGTACAGGCCGTACAGCACGTTCATGAGCGTGGACTTGCCGGCGCCGTTCTCCCCCAGGAGAGCGTGGATCTCGCCCGCCTCGACCGTGAGGTCGATGTGGTTGTTGGCGACGAGTGCTCCGAACCGCTTCGTGATGCCACGGAGTTCGAGCTTCATATGTGCACCTTATCGATCGAGGTGTCGTGGACAACGGACTGCGGCCGGGGGCGCTGACGCGTCCCCGGCCGCAGCTGGGTGATCAGATCACTTGGGCGAGCTGGGCGACGTCACCGTGAGGGTGCCGGCGATGATCTCGCTCTGGAGCTTCGCGAGCTCGTCGGTCAGACCGGCCGGGAGCTTGCTCGTGAAGTCGTGGAAGTCGGCGAGACCGACACCACCGTTGGCGAGCGTGCCCACGTACGGGGTCGGGTCGTACTTGCCCGCGGCCGCCGCGATCACCGTGTCGCGCACGGCGTTGTCGACGTGCTTGGTGATCGAGGTGAGCAGCACCGAGGCGACCGAGGGGTCGGCGACGGCGAGGTCGGAGTCGACACCGAGCATGACGGTGTTCTTGCCCGACTCCTTGATCGCCTGAGCGGCGCTCTGGTAGATCGGTCCGCCGACGGGGAGGATCACGTCGACACCCTGGTCGAGGATGCTCTTCGCGGTCTGCTTCGCGGTGTCGTTCGCCTCGAAGCCGCCGGTGAAGACGCCCTTCTGCGAGGCGACGTCCCAGCCGAACGTCTGGACGTTCGCGCCCTTGTCGGTGTTGTACTTCTGCACGCCGTCGATGAAGCCGTCCATGAAGATCGTCACCGGCGGGATCTGCATGCCGCCGAAGGTGCCGACCTTGTTCACGCCGTCCTGCGCCGACCACGCGGCGGCGGCGTAGCCCCCGAGGTAGCCCGCCTCGACCGTGTTGAACAGCAGCGGCTTGATGTTGGGGGCATCCGTCTTGCCGTCGTTGTTGAGGTCGGCGCTGTCGTCGACGATCGCGTACTGCAGGTTCGGGTTCGCGAGGGCGGACTTCACGGTGTCGGCGGCCAGGTTGAAGCCGACCGAGATGATCAGCGTGCAGTTCGCGGCGACGAGGCTCTCGAGGTTGGGCGCGTAGTCGTTCGCGGAGCTCGACTGCACCTCGACCGGGGTGACACCCAGGGTCGCGGCAGCCTCGTCGAGACCCTTCTTGGCGTACTCGTTGAACGACTTGTCGTTCCAGCCGCCCGCGTCGGAGACGATGCACGGCTTGAAGCCCGCGACAGCGGGAGCGGTGGTGGTGCTGGTGGCCGTCGGCGCGGATCCGCAGCCGGCGAGAGCCACGAGAAGCCCGGCGGCGGTGGCTGCGCCGGCGATCTTCTTGGTGGTTGAGATGGTCACTCGTTCCTCCATAATCGGTACCCCGCGGATGTCGCGGGGAGTCGGGACGAGTCGAAGTTACCTATCGCGTCGGGCGAATTGTTGTCCTGGCCAACACCTGGTACGGAATGGTTACAAACACTTAACAGAACGCCGCGAAATGCTCATGCGCGCCATCGGGCCGCGCTCGGACCGCTCGGTCAGAGCACGTCGCCCTGACCGCTGAGCTTGAGGGCGTCGACGATCCCCTTCACCTTCTGCGCGTGCTCGCTCGTGGTCACCAGCAGCGCGTCCTCGGTGTCGACGACCACGATGTCCTGCACGCCGATGACGCTGATGACCCGAGAGGTCTGCGAGACGACGATCCCGCTCGACGCGTCGGCGAGGATGCGGGCGTTCTCCCCCAGAATCGCGAGCTCGTTCTTGCGGCCGCTGCTGTTGAGCTTGGCGAGGCTGGCGAAATCGCCCACGTCGTCCCAGTCGAAATGGCCGGGCACGACGGCGAGTCGCCCCTTCGCGGCGGCGGGCTCGGCGACCACGTAGTCGATCGCGATCTTCTTCAGGCGCGGCCAGACGCGGTCGACGGCGGGGCCTCGACGATCACGGTCGTCCCACGCCTCCGCGAGCTCGATGAGTCCGGCGTGCAGCTCGGGCTCGTTCGCCTCGATCTCGGCGAGGAGCACGTCAGCCCGGGAGATGAACATGCCCGCGTTCCAGAGGTAGCCGCGATCGGCGAAGTAGCCGCGCGCGGTCTCCGCGTCGGGCTTCTCGACGAACGCGTCGACCAGTGCCGCCTCCGGAGCACCGGCGACGGTCAGCATCTGACCCTTGCGGATGTACCCGAAACCGACCGACGGCTCGGTCGGCTGGATGCCGATCGTGCACACGTATCCCTCGCGCGCGACGGCGACGGCCTGCTCCACGGCCCAGGTGAACACCGGGAGCACCTTGATGACGTGGTCGGCCGCGAACGATCCGATGATGACGTCGGGCTCCCGACGCACGAGGATGGCGGCGGCGAGCCCGATGGCGGCGGTCGAGTCGCGTGGTTCCGACTCGAGGATGACGTTGCGGTCGAGCACGCCGGGAAGCTCGGCCTCCACCGCCGCGCGATGCGCACGCCCGGTGACGACGGCGATGCGGTCGTGTCCGGCGAGCGGCTCGAGACGGTTCCAGGTGTCGCGGAGCAGGGTGTGCCCCGACCCGGTCAGGTCGTGGAGGAACTTGGGTGCGTCGGCACGCGACAGCGGCCAGAGACGTGATCCCACCCCTCCGGCGGGGATGACGGCGTAGAAGTCGGGGATCGGCTCGGTCATGGCCACAGAGTAGCGGTGTCGGATGACGCTCCCGTTTATCTCGATATCAAGACAGTTAGGTCTGCCTAACGCGAACCGATGCACATGCTCGGCATAGGATGAGACCCAGCGCCCGAGTGACGCCAGGGGGCTCTGCCTCCGGGGGCAACGTCTGCCCCGACCGTGTTCGAACAGGGAGGACCGTCGTGTCTGCACCAGCGCGTGTCACGCCGCAGATCTCGGAAACCACATCGAAAGTCCCGCGCGGAACGCTGTACCGCGGACACGAGGGCATGTGGTCGTGGGTACTGCACCGGATCACCGGCGTCTCGATCTTCTTCTTCCTGCTGGTGCACATCCTCGACACCGCGCTCATCCGGGTCTCCCCCGATGCGTACAACGCGGTGATCGGCACCTACAAGAACCAGGTCATGGGCGTCGGCGAGACGATCCTGGTCGCCGCGATCACCTACCACGCGTTCAACGGCCTGCGCATCATCCTGGTCGACGCCTGGTCGAAGGGCGCCAAGTACCAGCGTCAGCTGTGGTGGGTCGTGCTGGTGATCTGGCTGATCACGATGCTCGGCTTCGCGCCCATCCACCTCATGAACGTCTTCTCGGCGACGGGAGGGGGGCACTGATGACCGCCATCGCCGACCCGCGCGCCCCGCACACCGCGCCGCGCCGCACGGGCCTCAACCTCGAGAAGTGGGGCTGGATCTACATGCGCGTCTCGGGCGTGCTGCTGATCGTGCTCATCTTCGGCCACCTGTTCGTGAACCTCCTCACGGGCGAAGGCATCCACCAGATCGACTTCGCGTTCGTCGGCGGGAAGCTCTCCTCGCCGTTCTGGCAGTGGTGGGACGTGCTGATGCTGTGGCTGGCCCTCATCCACGGCGCCAACGGCATGCGCACAGTGACCAACGACTACGTCACCCACAACGGCGTGCGACGCACGCTCATCTGGGCGATCTGGCTCGTCGCGGCCTTCCTCATCCTCCTCGGCACGCTCGTCGTCTTCACATTCGACCCGTGCCCGGCCGGCGCCGCCGCCAACCTTCTCCCCGACTTCTGCAGCGCTTCCTGAGCCTCACCGATTGCGATCATGACGACTGACACCGCCTCCGACACCGCGCCCGTCCTGAAGGACGGGGTCTACTACCACCAGTTCGACATCGTCATCGTGGGCGCCGGTGGCGCCGGCATGCGCGCGGCGATCGAGGCCGGTCCGGGCGCCCGCACGGCGGTCATCTCGAAGCTCTACCCGACGCGCTCCCACACGGGTGCGGCGCAGGGCGGCATGGCGGCGGCGCTCGCCAACGTCGAAGAGGACTCGTGGGAGTGGCACACCTTCGACACTGTCAAGGGCGGCGACTACCTCGTCGACCAGGATGCGGCCGAGATCCTCGCGAAGGAGGCCATCGACGCCGTCATCGACCTCGAGAACATGGGCCTGCCGTTCAACCGCACGCCCGAGGGCAAGATCGATCAGCGCCGGTTCGGCGGCCACACCGCCGACCACGGCAAGACCCCCGTGCGCCGCGCCTGCTACGCGGCCGACCGCACGGGTCACATGATCCTGCAGACGCTGTTCCAGAACTGCGTGAAGCTCGGCATCAACTTCTTCAACGAGTTCTACGTGCTCGACCTCGTGACGGTGAAGGATGCGGACGGCTCGACGAAGGTCGCGGGCGTGGTCGCCTACGAGCTCGCCACGGGCGACCTGCACGTGTTCCAGTCGAAGGCCGTGATCTTCGCGACCGGCGGCTTCGGCAAGATCTTCAAGACCACCTCCAACGCCCACACCCTCACGGGCGACGGCGTCGGCATCATCTGGCGCAAGGGCCTGCCGCTGGAGGACATGGAGTTCTTCCAGTTCCACCCGACCGGCCTCGCCGGCCTCGGCATCCTCCTCACCGAGGGCGCTCGCGGCGAGGGCGCCATCCTGCGCAACGTGTCGGGTGAGCGCTTCATGGAGCGCTACGCCCCCACGATCAAGGACCTCGCGCCGCGCGACATCGTGAGCCGCTGCATGGTGCAGGAGGTCGCGGAGGGCCGCGGCGCCGGTCCTCACCGCGACTACGTGCTGCTGGACTGCACCCACCTCGGCGCCGAGGTGCTCGAGACGAAGCTCCCCGACATCACCGAGTTCGCCCGCACCTACCTGGGTGTCGACCCGGTGGTCGAGCCCGTTCCCGTGATGCCGACCGCGCACTACGCGATGGGCGGCATCCCGACGAACAACAACGCCGAGGTGCTCAGCGACAACACGACCGTCGTGCCGGGCCTCTACGCCGCCGGCGAGTGCGCGTGCGTGTCGGTGCACGGCTCGAACCGCCTCGGCACCAACTCGCTGCTCGACATCAACGTGTTCGGCAAGCGCGCCGGCCGCAATGCCGTCGAGTACGTCAAGACCGCCGATTTCGTCGCCCTCCCCGAGGACCCCGCGAAGGAGGTGCGCGAGCTCATCGAGGGCCTGCGCACGAACGAGGGCACCGAGCGCATCGCGGTGCTGCGCAAGACGCTGCAGGACGAGATGGACCGCAAGGCGCAGGTGTTCCGCACCGACGAGTCGCTCGGCGAGGTGCTGGAGGTCATCGAGGAGCTGCGCGAGCGCTTCAAGAACGTGCACGTCGACGACAAGGGCAAGCGGTACAACACCGACCTGCTCGAGGCCGTCGAGCTCGGATTCCTCCTCGACATCGCCGAGGTCGTCGTCGTCACCGCGAAGAACCGCAAGGAGAGCCGCGGCGGTCACATGCGCGACGACTTCCCGAAGCGCGACGACGAGAACTACATGCAGCACACGATGGCCTACCTCTCGGGCGACCCGCACTCGTCGAGCCCGGAGGACCACATCGCGCTCGGCTGGAAGCCGGTCGTCTTCACGAAGAACGAGGCCGGCGAGTTGCGTTATCCCCCGCTGGAGAGGAAGTACTGATGTCCACCGCTCTCGTCGATCCCGACGCCGTCGCGAACCTCGAAGAGGCGGACGACACCGGCATCCAGGCGTTCCTGGTCACCTTCATCGTGCGTCGATTCAATCCTGAGGTCGACGAAGAGCCGCGCTGGGTGGACTACGACGTCGAGGTCTACTCGACCGACCGCGTCCTCGACGCGCTGCACAAGATCAAGTGGGAGGTCGACGGCTCGCTGAGCTTCCGCCGCTCGTGCGCCCACGGCATCTGCGGTTCGGACGCGATGCGCATCAACGGCCGCAACCGCCTCGCCTGCAAGACCCTGATCAAGGACCTCGACATCTCGAAGCCGATCTACGTCGAGGCGATCAAGGGCCTGCCGCTGGAGAAGGACCTCATCGTCGACATGGAGCCGTTCTTCGCCTCCTACCGCGAGGTGCAGCCGTTCCTCATCTCCAACTCGCTCCCCGAGAAGGGCAAGGAGCGCGTGCAGTCGATCGTCGACCGCGAGCGCTTCGACGACACGACCAAGTGCATCCTGTGCGCCGCGTGCACCTCGTCGTGCCCGGTGTTCTGGACCGACGGCCAGTACTTCGGACCGGCGGCGATCGTCAACGCGCACCGCTTCATCTTCGACTCGCGCGACGACGCGGGCGACGTGCGTCTCGACATCCTCAACGACAAGGAGGGCGTGTGGCGCTGCCGCACGACCTTCAACTGCACCGAGGCGTGCCCCCGCGGCATCCAGGTGACGCAGGCGATCGCCGAGGTCAAGCAGGCGGTTCTGCGCGGCAAGCCGTGAGGTGATGGCGGTGCCGCTCGCTCCTTCCCCCGGCAGTGAGCGGATGCCGCGCGCCTCCCGCGTGGCGGTGACCGCCGCCTACGCGACGCAGGGTCTCGGCTACGCGGTGGTCGTCACGTCGTTGCCGACGTTGAAGAACCGGCAGCAGATCGACGACACGGTCGTGAATCTGATCATCCTGGGGGTGTGCGTCGCCGCCGCCGGCGGATCGGTGCTCGCCGGAGCCCTCGCGACACGGTTGGGCGCGCGCGTGGCGCTCTCGACGGGGTTCGTGCTGCAGGCGATAGCGCTTCCGGCGGCGGCGCTGCCCGTGCCGTTCCCGGTGTTCGTGGCGGCCTTCGTCGTCTACGGCGTGGGTCTCGGATGCGTCGACGCGGCGTCGGCGATGCAGGGCGTCGTGGTGCAGCGCGCGTACGGCCGATCCCTGCTCGGCGGGTTCTTCGCCGCGTACACGGCCGCCGCGATCGTCGGCGCCCTGCTGGTGTCGGCCTTCTCGCTGACCCCGACGACCGCTGGTGTCGCGCTCGTCGTGGCGGCGGCGATCGCGCTGCTCGTCGCCCTCGCGGGGCTGCGCTTCTTCGCCCGCGAGGCGGCGCCCGAGACCGCTGTCGCCGCGGAGCGCACCGCGCTCCCGCACCGCGCGATCTGGGCGCTCGGATTCATCATCCTGGCCGCGTTCACCGTCGACTCGGCGGTGAGCACCTGGAGCTCGATCCTCCTCACGGACAACCTCGGCACGACACTTGCGGTCGCCCCGCTCGGCTACGCGCTGTACCAGGTGGTGATCCTGGTGACCCGCCTCGTGACCGACCGCCTGCTCGGCACGCTCCCTCGCGCCACGGTGGCAGCCGCCGCGCTCATCGTGTCGGTTATCGGATGCCTCGTCGTCTCGCTCATCCCGGCGGGAGGTGCCGCGATCGCGGGCTTCGCCCTGGCCGGTGTGGCGGTCGGCGCCCTCGTGCCGATCACGTTCGGCGCGACCGGCGAGCTCGATCCCGCGCGCAGCGACGAGATCATCGCGCGGGTCAACCTCTTCAACTACGCCGGCGCGATCGCTGGCGCCGTGCTGGTCGGGTTCCTCGGCGACGTCTTCGGGCTGGCGCTCGGATTTCTGCTGCCCGCGGTGGCCCTCGCCGCCGTGCTGCCGGTGCTCCGACGACTGCGGCGGCCCGCGGCATCCGTCACCGCGGCTGACGCTGGCTAGTCTGGGTCCGTGACCACCGACCGGGGTCGGACCGACCCGGCCGACGAGGAGCGCGAGCTCGCCGAGCGTGTGCGCGCCCGCCTGCAGGACGCGCAGCGGGTCGTGCGGGAGCGTCTCGACGAGCCGATCGCCCAGGCGACGCGGGTCACACGGCGCACGCTCGGGTGGTTCCCCGTGCGGGTGTGGCGGCTCTTCCTGCAGCGCAACGGCCTGCTGCTCGCCGCCGGAATGAGCTATCAGTCGCTGTTCGCGATCTTCGCGGTGCTCTACCTCGCGTTCGCCGCCGTGGGTCTGTGGCTCGGCGGCTCTCCCCAGGCCGTGCAGGGTCTCATCGACCTCATCAACCGGTACATCCCCGGTCTCATCGGCGGCGAGTCGAGTCTGGTCAGCACCGACCAGGTGCAGGATGTCGCGAGCGGCGGGCGCGGCCTGCTGGGTGTGACCGGCGCCGTGGCCGCGATCGTCGTCATCTGGACCGCGATCGGTTTCGTGACCTACGCGCGCCGCGCGGTGCGCGACATCTTCGGCCTGCCCTACGACTCGAGGTCGTACGTGCTGCTGAAGGCACGCGACTTCCTCGCGGCGCTGGTGTTCGGCGTCGCGCTCCTGCTCGGCGCCGTGGTCGGTTCGTTCACGACCTGGGCGATCGATCTCGTGTGGTCGCTGCTCGGGCTGGACGGTGATTCGTTCTGGTCGAGCGTGAGCGTGCGCGGCGCGTCTCTGCTCGTCGCCTTCGTCATCAACTCGGCCGCCCTCGCGGCCCTCTACCGGTTCCTGATCGGCGCCGCGCTGCGATGGCGACGCATTCTGCCGGGGTCGCTCATGGGCGGCGCTGCGCTCGCGATCGTGCAGCTCGGCGCCGGGCTGCTGCTGCTCTACGCCCCGCGCAATCCGCTGCTCGCGACGTTCACGGCCTTCATCGGATTCCTGCTCCTGTTCCGGGTGGTCGGCGTGGTCATCCTCGTGGCCTCGGCGTGGATCGCTGTCGCCGCCGCCGACCGCCACGTCGCGATCGTGCCGACCTCCGACGCCGAGCGACGCGCGATCGAGCGTGAGGCTCGGCTGGTCGTCGCACGGGTCGACCTGCGGCGCGCACGCCAGGAGCAGACCGAGGCTCCCTGGTGGCGCAGTCGTGCCGCACGCCGCCGGGTCGCACAGGCCGAACTCGAGGTGGAGCAGCTCGAGGCCGAGGACGGCGAGGACGTCGGAGGCCGCCGCTAGGGTGGAGCCCGTGCCCCGCTCCGTCCGCATCGCCAGTGTCAACGTCAACGGCATCCGGGCGGCCGTGCGCAACGGCATGACCGGCTGGCTCGACGGTGCCGGCGTCGACATCCTCACGCTGCAAGAGGTGCGCGCCGAAACGACGCACATCACCGAGCTGCTGCCCGGGTGGCACATCGTGCATGACGAGTCGCTCAGCAAGGGGCGATCGGGGGTCGCGGTACTGTCCCGCATCCCTGCGGCCGCATCGCGCAT
>NZ_LMPK01000018.1:58661-59878 GCF_001423825.1 Microbacterium sp. Leaf351 | reverse complement strand
GAGACCGTCACCGTCGTGAGCGCCTACGTGCACTCCGGGGAGGACGGCACCCCGCGCCAGGACGCGAAGTACGGCTTCCTCGACGCGATGACCGAGCGCATGTCGCGCCTCGCCGCCGGCGGTGCGCTCGTGCTCGTCACGGGCGATCTGAACGTCGGCCACCGCCCGCTCGACATCAAGAACTGGCGAGGGAACCAGAAGAAGGCCGGCTTCCTGCTGAAGGAGCGGGCCTATGTCGACCGGTTCCTCGGCGACGAGGGCGCACAGGTCGTCGGTGTCGACGGCTCGACCGGCACCGGTCTCGGCTGGGTCGACATCGGCCGCCGTCATGCGGGAGAGGTCGAGGGTCCGTACACGTGGTGGTCGAACCGCGGTCAGGCGTTCGACAATGACACCGGCTGGCGCATCGACTACCACCTGGCGACCGCCGCGCTCGCGGCACGCGAGAGCGGCTACCACGTGGCGCGGGCGGCGACCTACGCCGAGCGGTGGAGTGATCACGCCCCGGTCGTCGCCGACTACGCGATCGGTCGCTGAGAGCGCACTGTCGTCATCTCGGCCCTGCCGATGCGGGGCCCGCCGCCGTCCGCATGCCGCGGGGCGCGGCATCCGACCGCCCTAGAATCGGGGAGTGACCAAAGCGCGTCTGTACTCGGGAATGCAGCCCTCCGCCGACTCTCTGCAGGTCGGCAACTACATCGGGGCCCTCCTGCAGTGGCGCGACCTTCAGGAGTCGTACGACGCGTACTTCTCGGTGGTCGACCTGCACGCGCTGACGCAGCCGTTCGACCCCGCCGAGATGCGTGAGAAGACCCGCCGAACGGCCGCGCAGTACATCGCGGCGGGCATCGAGCCCGCCAAGTCGACGCTGTACGTGCAGTCGCACGTCACCGCGCACGCCGAGCTCGCGTGGGTGCTCGGCACCCTCACCGGCTTCGGCGAGGCGAGCCGCATGACGCAGTTCAAGGACAAGTCGCAGCGCTACGGCACCGACGGCACCACGGTCGGACTCTTCACCTACCCGGTGCTGATGGCCGCCGACATCCTGCTCTTCCAGGCGTCGGTCGTGCCCGTCGGCGACGACCAGAAGCAGCACGTCGAACTCACCCGCGACCTCGCGGAGCGCTTCAACTCGAGGTTCGGCGAGACCTTCACCGTGCCCGTGCCGATGATCCAGCAGGAGACCGCACGCATCTACGACCTGCAGAACCCGACCG
>NZ_LMPK01000018.1:58255-58635 GCF_001423825.1 Microbacterium sp. Leaf351 | reverse complement strand
CATGCGCGCGGTGACGGACTCCGAGGGCTCGGTGCGCTACGACCGGGAGAACAAGCCCGGCGTCTCGAACCTGCTCGTGATCTACGCGGCCCTCACCGGACGCCAGATCCCCTCGATCGAGGACGAGTACGCGGGTCGTGGCTACGGCGACTTCAAGAAGGGCCTCGCCGAGGTCGTGGTGTCGGAGTTCGGTCCGGTGCGCGAGCGTGCGCTGGCGCTGCTGTCCGACGAGGCCGAGCTCGACCGGGTGCTCGCGGCCAACGCCGAGCGTGCGGCATCCGTCGCCGACGCGACCCTCGACGCGGTCTACGACAAGATCGGCCTGCTGCGCCGCCGGTGAGCCACCCGCCGCGGCGCGTCAGGACGCGCGCGCGGCGTTC
>NZ_LMPK01000018.1:55849-58224 GCF_001423825.1 Microbacterium sp. Leaf351 | reverse complement strand
CCGACCCGGCCGCGTCGATCTGCTGATCAGCATCACCGGCGAGCACGACGGTCGGGGTTGTGATCGCCGCGACCGCATCGAGCCGGTCCCCCCTCGCCCGGATCGCGGCCCGTTGCCGCGCCGCGCCGTCCGGCTCCCAGCCGCGATCCCACACGGTGCCGGCGAGTTCGGTGAGCCACGAGGTGTCCTGCGGGTAGACCCTCGACGCGCAGGTCGCCTCACCGCGCACGTAGTACGGGATGAACCGCTCCCGGGTGGTCGGCGCGAGCGGGTCCGGGAGCACGCTCTCCTCGTCGAGCACGTCGGCGCGCAGCAGGTGCCGAGGCGAGGCGGTCGTGTAGAGGAGGGCGAGAGACCGCACGCGTTCGGGATGCCGCAGCGCGAGCTCCTGCGCCACCATCCCGCCCATCGACTGGCCGACGACGTGGGCGGCCGCGATGCCGCGGTCGTCGAGGAGCGCCTCGAGGTCATCGGCCAGGTCGCCGATGGTGTACCCGCCGGCCGGGAAGCGCTGCGAGAGGCCGACGTCGCGATTGTCGTAGCGGAGGACCCGGAACCCGGCGTCCGCCAGCAGGCGCGTGAACCCGGGCGCCCAGCCCACGAGCTGCGACCCCAGCCCCTGGATCAGCACGAGCGGCGGGTCGTCGGCGCGCCCGGTCTCATCCCATCCGATGGCGCCGCGCGCGGTCAGCGAGAGCGGCATCCGTGCACGTCCTTCACGGGGCGATCGTAGCGAGCCCCCGCATTCCCTGCACGCACCCCGCCGCTACTCTCGGGGCATGACCCCCGTCACGCTCCACACCGCCCGGCTCACGCTCTCGCCTCCGACGTCCGACGATGTCGACGCGATCTTCGCGGCCTGCCAGGACCCCGACGTGCAGCGCTACACGACCGTGCCGACGCCCTACCTGCGCGAGCACGCGGTCGGGTTCGTCGAGAAGGCCGCCGGGTGGTGGGAGGACGGCACGGAGCTCACCTGGGGCATCCGTCACGACGACGAGCTCGTGGGCATGATCGGTCTGCACCGCGTCGCGCGCGGAAACGCCGAGATCGGCTACTGGATGGCCCCGGGCGGCCGGCGCCGCGGGTTCCCGACGGAGGCCGCGCGCGAGGTCATCGCGTTCGGCTTCGCCGCCGACGGCGCGGCGCTGTCCCGCATCGAATGGCGGGCGGTCGTCGGCAACATCGGCTCCGCACGCCTCGCCCGCGCCGTGGGCATCCGCTACGAGGGCCTTCTGCGCCAGTCGTTGCTCAACGGCGCCGGCGAGCGCTTCGACGCCTGGGCCGGCGGGCTGCTCGCGAGCGATGATCGGATGCCGCGGCCCTGGCCGCCGCTCGGGGACTGACCCGCTGGCATCCACCCGTGCGAGGATGGCCGCATGCCGGAGATGCCGGAGGTGCAGGGGCTCGTCGAGTTTCTCGACGGGCGGCTGCGTGGGCGCACCTTCAGCACCGTGCGGGTGACGGCCGTCGCCGCGCTGAAGACGTTCGATCCGCCGGTGCATGCCTTGGAGGGAGCCGTCGTGTCGGGCGTGGCGCGGCACGGCAAGTTCCTCGACATCGCGGCCACCGCGGCAGCGGGCGACCTGCATCTCGTGTTCCACCTCGCCAAATCGGGGTGGCTGCGCTGGTACGACGCACTCCCGGCGACAGTGATCCGCCCGGGCCGCAGCCCGATCGCCCTGCGGGTCGGCTTCGACGACGGCTCCGGGTTCGATCTCACCGAGGCGGCGACCAAGAAGTCGCTGTCGGTGTCGGTGGTGCGCCGCCCCGCTGACGTACCGCAGGTCGCGACCCTCGGGCCCGACCCCCTCGATGCCGCGTTCGATCGCGACGCCTTCGTGGCGCTGCTCTCCGGCCGTCGCACGCAGATCAAGGGGCTCCTGCGCGATCAGGCGACGATCGCGGGCATCGGCAACGCCTACTCCGACGAGATCCTGCACGCCGCGCACCTGTCGCCCTACGCGATCGCCGCGACCCTCGACGAGGCGACGGTCGCCCGGCTCTACGACGCGATGGTCGCGACCCTCGCCGAGGCGGTGGCCGAGGCATCCGGAAAGCCCCCGGCCGACCTGAAGGACGCCAAGCGGCGTGGCATGAAGGTGCACGGCCGGCGCGGCGAGACCTGCCCGGTCTGCGGCGACACGGTGCGGTCGGTGTTCTTCGCCGAGCGCTCGCTCGAGTACTGCCCGACGTGTCAGACCGGCGGCACGCCGCTCGCCGACCGGCGGATGTCGCGGCTGCTGCACTGAGCGGATGCTGCGGGTCCCCACATGTCGCGGAATGAATCCGTGTCGGAGGCGTTCAGTACACTCGAGTACAGCAACGTGCTCCGGGGTCGGTGAGAATCCGAACCGGCGGTGACAGTCCGCGAG
>NZ_LMPK01000018.1:52346-55785 GCF_001423825.1 Microbacterium sp. Leaf351 | reverse complement strand
GCGCTCGTCGACCCTGCCCGGAGTCCACACCGACAGGACGAGACGACATGAGCACGACCCCCGCCGAACACGCGGCGATGCAACGTGCCCTCGCACTCGCCGCCGAAGGCCCGCGCGGCGTCAACCCGCAGGTCGGCGCCGTGATCCTCTCCCCCACCGGCGACGTGCTCGCCGAGGGCTTCCACCGCGGCGCCGGAACCGCGCACGCCGAGGTCGACGCGCTCTCGCGGCTCGCCCCGGGCGAGGCGCAGGGTGCGACAGCGATCGTCACTCTCGAGCCGTGCAACCACACCGGCCGCACCGGCCCCTGCGCGCAGGCGCTGCTCGCCGCCGGCGTCGCCCGCGTGGTGTACGCGCTCCCCGATCCGACCGAGAACGCCCACGGCGGGGGCGACACCCTGCGCGACGGCGGCGTCGACGTGGAGTCGGGCCTCGAGGCGGATGCCGCGGCATCCCTGCTCGACTCGTGGCTGACCGTGCAGCGGCTCGGCCGTCCGCACGTCACCGTCAAGTGGGCGCAGTCGCTCGACGGCCGCGCAGCCGCCGCCGACGGCACGAGCCGCTGGATCACGGGAGCCGCAGCGCGCGCCGACGTGCACCGTCGCCGCGCCGAGGCCGACGCGATCGTGGCCGGCATCGGCACGATCCTCGTCGATGACGCGGCCCTCACCGCCCGTCACCCCGACGGCACCCTCTACGACCACCAGCCGTTGCCGGTCGTGCTCGGCGCCCGAATCGTGCCCGACCGTGCGCTCGTGCGCGCGCACCCGCGCGGATTCCTGCAGCGCGACGGTCACAACCTCTTCGGCGAGCACCCCGGCGACGACCGCGCCGCATCCGTGCTGTCCGAGCTGCGCGACCGCGGCGTGCAGCGCGTGTTCGTCGAGGGCGGCCCGACGATCGCGAGCGCGTTCCTGCGCGCCGGGCTCGCCGACGAGGTGCTCGCCTACATCGCCCCGACGCTCATCGGTGCGGGCTCCGACGGGCGGGACAACCCCGCACTGCGGGTGATCGGCGTCGACACGATCGCCGACCAGCGCCGCCTCGCCCTCACCCACCTCGAGCGGCTCGGCGACGACCTGCTGGTCGTCGCGGTGCCCGCGGCATCCGAGACCACCTCTGAGAAGGAGAGCTGATGTTCACCGGCATCGTGGAAGAGATCGGCACCGTGACGGATGTCTCGCCCTCGGGCGACGGCGCACGGTTCACCGTGCGGGCGCCCGCGGCGGTGTCCGACGCGCACCACGGCGACTCGATCGCGATCTCGGGCGTGTGCCTCACCGTCATCGACCAGGGCGACGACTGGTTCACCGCCGACGTGATGCGCCAGACGCTCGACGTCACGACCCTCGCGGGCGTCGGCGCCGGCACCCCCGTCAACGTCGAGCGCGCGACGAGCGCGGGCGGACGCCTGGGCGGCCACATCGTGCAGGGCCACGTCGACGGCACCGGCGCACTGCTCGAGGTGCGCCCGGGCGCCCAGTGGCGCGTGCTGCGCATCTCGCTGCCCACCGAGCTCGCGCCCCTCGTCGTCGACAAGGGATCGATCGCGGTCGACGGCACGTCCCTGACCGTGAGCGCGGTCAGCGAGCCCGCGGCACCCGTCCCCTGGTTCGAGGTCTCGCTCATCCCCGAGACCCTGGAGGCGACGACGCTCGGCCGCCGCGCTGTCGGCGACGCGGTGAACCTCGAGACCGACATCCTCGCCCGCCACGTGCGCCGACTGCTGGCCTTCCCGGCCGCCGGCGCCCCGATCACCCCCGCTGCGTCCCCCGAAGAAGGAGGCTCCCGATGAGCCTGTCGACCATTCCCGAAGCCCTCGAAGCCCTGCGTCAGGGCAAGCCCGTCATCGTCGCCGACGATGAGAACCGCGAGAACGAGGGCGACGCGATCATCTCCGCCGCCCTCGCGACCCCGGAGTGGATCGCGTGGATCGTGCGCCACTCCAGCGGATTCATCTGCGCCCCGCTCCCCGGCGAGTGGGCCGACCGCCTCGACCTGCCCCCGATGGTGCCGGTCAACCAGGACGCCCGCGGCACCGCCTACACGGTCAGCGTCGACGCCGCCGACCGCCAGTCGACGGGCATCAGCGCCTCGGACCGCGCGCACACCCTCAACGTGCTGGCCGACGCCGCGTCGACGCCGTCGAGCGTCATCCGCCCCGGCCACATCCTGCCGCTGCGCGCCGTCGACGGCGGCGTGCGCGAGCGCGCCGGTCACACCGAGGCAGCTGTCGACCTGATGCGCCTCGCCGGGCTCCCCCCGGTCGGCGGCATCTGCGAGATCGTGTCCGACGACGGCAGCATGATGCGACTGCCCGGGCTGCTCGAGCTCGGCGAGACCGACGGTCTGCCGGTGATCACGATCGAGCAGCTGATCGCCTATCTCGACGAGGTCGAGCCGACGGATGCCGCGGCCTCCGGCCCGCGCCGTCGCGTCAGTCTGCGCGCCGAGGCG
Source organism: Microbacterium sp. Leaf351 (assembly GCF_001423825.1). Taxonomy (NCBI): domain Bacteria; kingdom Bacillati; phylum Actinomycetota; class Actinomycetes; order Micrococcales; family Microbacteriaceae; genus Microbacterium; species Microbacterium sp. Leaf351. The sequence goes on along the minus strand of NZ_LMPK01000018.1, from coordinate 53,328 downwards.
CTCGTGCCGACGTCACACGGCGTGTTCCGCTTCCTCGCCTACCGCGACCGCATCAGCGGCACCGACCACCTCGCCGTGGTCTCGGGCGAGCTCACCGAGGAGGCCCCGCTGGTGCGCGTGCACTCCGAGTGCCTCACGGGCGAGGCGTTCGGCTCGCTCAAGTGCGAGTGCGGCCCGCAGCTCGACGCCGCCCTCGACGTCATCGAGCAGGACGGCGGCATCGTCATCTACATGCGCGGCCACGAGGGTCGCGGGATCGGCCTCATCAACAAGCTGCGCGCGTACAGCCTGCAGGAGCGCGGACTCGACACCGTCGACGCGAACCTCGCCCTGGGGCTCCCGGCCGACGCCCGCGACTACGCGGCGGCCGCCGGCATCCTCTCGGACCTCGGCGTCGCGCGCGTACGGCTGTTGACGAACAACACCGACAAGGTCGCGCAGCTGCGCCGCCTGGGCGTCGACGTCGTCGAGCAGGTTCCGCTGATCGTCGGGGTCGGGCCCGCGAACCAGGGCTACCTCGAGACCAAGCGCGACCGCATGGGTCACATCATCGCCGACGGCGCTCTCGCCGAGGCGCTCGCCACCACCGCCGCCCACCAGGCGGCCCCCAGCACCGAGGAGAACGCCCGATGAGCGGACACGGCGCCCCGCGCACCGCCGATCAGATCGACGCGACCGGCATCGAGGTCGTCGTCATCGCCGGCACGTGGCACGAGACGATCACCGACGGACTCATCGCCGGAGCGGCCCGCACGCTCGACGCCGCCGGCGCCACCTGGCGCCTCGTGCGGGTGCCCGGGTCGTTCGAGCTTCCCGTGGTCGCTCAGGCCGCACTCACGAGCGGAGCCGACGCGGTCGTCGCCCTCGGGGTGATCATCCGCGGCGGGACCCCGCACTTCGACTTCGTCGCGTCGGCCGCGACCGACGGGCTCACCCGCGTCGCGCTCGACACCGGGAAGCCGGTCGGGTTCGGGGTGCTCAC
>NZ_LMPK01000018.1:51621-52312 GCF_001423825.1 Microbacterium sp. Leaf351 | reverse complement strand
CCGCGCTCACGCTGCGCGAGCTGCGCGGGGCCTGACACGGATCGGCGTCGCGCGCCGAGGGGCGCGACGCCGAACGGGCCTCAGGGCTTCCAGATCATCAGCACGACGATCGCGACGAGCAGCAGGGTGACCACACCGCTGACGCCGGCGATCGCGCCGTAGCCGGCGGGCTTCGCCGCGGCATCCGCCCCCGCCGCCTCGATGGCGTCGGCCCCGGCGCGCAGGCGCGGGACGAGCAGGAACACCGCCAGCAAGAACGCGACGGCGTACAGGATGATCGAGATCAGGATCCACGGGGTCGTGAACGTCAGCTGATACTTCGGATCGGCCATGCCCATGGCGCCGAACCCGAAGACGAACGTAAGCAACGACAGCCATGCGAAGACCATCGTCGAAGTGGCGAGGGTGCGCACCGAGTCGACGTTGCGGATGCGCAGCGCCCGCAGGGCGGTGTGCGGGAGGATCGCGAGCGGTCCGACGATGAAGACGGCCGTGCCGACGTGCAGGATTCCGAGAAGCGTGTCCATACCTTCATCGTAGGTGAAGGTATCGCTGGAGCCGCTCCCCGGACGGTGGGGACCGCGAATCCGACAGGTGTCGCCGAAGAGTAGGCTGAACACCTGGTCCGCGTCACCCATCCCGTGGCGCCCCGGTCCCGGCCCTCGCACACCCGCGAGGTGCGTCGCCTCCG
>NZ_LMPK01000018.1:51238-51609 GCF_001423825.1 Microbacterium sp. Leaf351 | reverse complement strand
CCTTCCTCCGCTCCCGCACCCGCCAATCCGCGCTCGCGCGTCATCACGGCGAGCCTCATCGGCACCACGATCGAGTTCTACGACTTCTACGCGTACGCCACGGCGGCGGTGCTCGTGTTCCCGGTGCTGTTCTTCCCCACCGGCAACGACACCGCGTCGCTGCTCGCCTCGTTCGGCGTCTTCGGCGCCGCGATGGTCGCACGACCCATCGGCGCCGTCGTGTTCGGCCACTTCGGCGACCGGTTCGGCCGCAAGGCCACCCTCGTCACGTCGCTGCTCACGATGGGCATCGCGACGTTCCTCATCGGCTGCCTGCCCACCTTCAACCAGATCGGCGTCTGGGCGGCCGTGCTGCTGCTGATCCTCCGCCT
>NZ_LMPK01000018.1:38991-51229 GCF_001423825.1 Microbacterium sp. Leaf351 | reverse complement strand
CCCGCCGGCAAGCGTGCCTGGTACGGCACCTTCCCGCAGCTGGGCGCCCCCATCGGCTTCATCATCGCCAACGGCGTGTTCCTGGTCATCAACTTCGCCCTGCCCCACCCCGACGGCGGCGCGCAGCGCTCGGAGGCCTTCCTCAGCTGGGGATGGCGCGTGCCGTTCCTCTTCTCCGCCGTCATGGTCATCATCGGCCTGTGGGTGCGTCTGCGTCTGGTCGAGTCGGAGACGTTCACGAAGGCCGAGAAGACCGGCGCGATCCGCAAGTTCCCGCTCGGCGAGGTGCTGCGGCGCCACTGGTGGCACCTGGTGCTCGGCACGTTCATCATGCTGGCGACCTACGTGCTCTTCTACCTGATGACGAGCTTCACCCTCTCGTACGGCACCAAGGCCACTCTCGCGACGGCGAGCGCGGCCGCACAGAAGGCCGCGGAGGCGGCCGGCAAGGTGTTCGATCCCGCGGCGTTCGCCGCGAGCTATGTGCCCGGCCAAGGCTTCGCCTACACCGACTTCGTCATCATGCAGATCATCGGCGTGGTCTTCTTCGGCATCTTCACGCTGATCTCCGGCCCCCTCGCCGACGCGATTGGACGCCGCAAGCTGCTGATCTGGGTGACGGTCGGCATCATCGTGTTCGGCCTCACCTTCTCGGTGTTCCTCGCGCCGTACGCCGACCCGAAGCTCACCGGGGCGCTCACGCAGGCGTTCCTCGTGTTCGGCTTCGTGCTGATGGGCTCGACCTTCGGCCCGATGGGCGCGATCCTGCCGGAGCTGTTCCCCACGAACGTGCGCTACACGGGCTCGGCGATCTCGTACAACGTGTCGTCGATCCTCGGCGCCGCGCTCGCCCCCATCGTGGCGGTGGCCCTCTGGGCCGCGGCGGGCGGTTCGCCGTGGCTCGTCGGGCTGTATCTGACCGGATGCTCCGTGCTCACCCTCATCGCGCTGCTCCTGTCGCGCGAGACGAAGGACGCCTCGTACGACGACAACATCGGCGTGGGATCGACGGGTTCCCTCTGAACCGCACACCACGACAGAACGCGGATGCCGCGGGGCCGGGCGCCCCGCGGCATCCGCGTTCTGTGCGACGTCAGTCGAGGAACAGCGCGCGCAGTCGCGTCGTGGTGAAGACGAGCCCGACGGTGATCATCGCCACGAAGTAGCCGACGTGGATGAGCATCGCCGGGGTGAGGATGCCGGTGGTGAGCCCGCGGATGAGCTCGACGCCGTGCCACAGCGGGAACGCCTGCACGATCCACTGCACCGGCTCGGGGTAGACCGACAGCGGGAAGAACGTCGCCGAGAACAGGAACATCGGCAGCAGCACGAAGTTGATCCAGTCCATCTGCTGGAAGGTCTTCATGTAGCTCGTGACCGCCATGCCGACGCTCGCGAACCCGAACGCGATCAGCAGCACCGCGGGGAGGGCGAGGAGCGCGGTGAACGAGAGATTGAGCCCGAGCACCTGCATGATCACCATGAAGCCGCAGGCGTAGAGGAGCCCCCGCAGCAGCGCGTAGAGGATCTCGCCGAGCGCGACGTCGAGCGGGCCGAGAGATGTGGCCAACATGCCCTCGTAGAGCTTGCCGTAGTTCATCTTGAAGAAGACGTTCCACGTCGAGTCGTAGATGGCACCGTTCATCGCCGACACCGCGAGGAGTGCCGGGGCGATGTAGGCGGCGTACGCGACGCTCTGGCCGTTGACCGTGACACCCGGGATGAGGGAGCCGAGTCCGACGCCCATCGCGAGCAGATAGAAGACGGGCTCGAAGAAGCCGGAGAGCACGACCACCCAGCTCGACGATCGCGCCGAGAGCAGACCGCGCTGCACGACAGACTGCGGGTTGCCGGCCCAGAGGGCTCGCACGCTGCCGGCGCGCACGGGTGCGGAGGCGACGGTGCTTGTCATCGCGAGAGCCTCCGTCCGAAGAAGTGGTGCGCCGCGAGCAGGCCGACCGCAGCCAGCACCACGAGGTAGCCGAGATGCACGGCGATCAGCCACGGCTCGATCGCCCGCCCGTAGGTCACCATGCGGGAGAGCTCCGAGGCGTGCCACACCGGCGAGAGCCACCCGATCCACTGCAGCCAGCCGACGTTGCCGAGCGGGTAGAACGTGCCGGAGAACAGGAACAGCGGCATGAAGATGAACCGCTGCACGAGCGCGAACTGGCCGCGGTCGTCTTCGATGGAGGCCGCGTAGGCCATGAGGGGGGCGCCGAAGGCGAGCCCGCCGAGCACGCCGGCGATGATCGATAGCCACCCGGTCTCGGGGTGCGGCACGGCCTGGAACACCCAGATGATCACGTAGTACGCGGCAACGACGATGAACATGCGCACGCAGGCGCCGGCGGCGACGCCGTTCACGATCTGCCGGGGCGAGAGCGGCGCGGCGTTGAACCCGAAGAAGTAGCGACGCCATTTGAAGCCCGCCATCACCGGATAGGTCGACTCCTCGGATGCCACGGCGACGGCCGCGGTGACCAGCAGGGCGGGCGCGACGAACACGACGTAGCGCACGTGCTGCGTGCCGTCGTCGATCGGCACCGCGATGAGCGCGGCGAGGCCGAGGCCGAGGCCGAGCAGGTAGACGATGGGCTGCCCGATCGCGTTGACGACGATCGTCCAGCCGTACGCGCGCATGGCGCGCAGCCAGTGCTCGAGCACGAACAGGGTGCCCGCCCGCCGGGGCGTGCGACCCCAGGCGAGCGCCTCGTCGCGCAGCTCGTCGAGGGTCGGGGTGGTTCTCAGCTCGCTCATTCGACCAGCGACCGTCCGGTGAGGCGCAGGAAGACGTCCTCGAGCGACGAGCGGCGCACGAGCGAGGTGACGGGTTCGAGTCCCAGGGCGTGGATGCGCTCGAGGGCCGCCTCGCCGTCGTCGGCGTAGATGAGGATGCGGTCGGGCAGCACCTCGACGCGATCGCCGATGCCGGCCAGCTGCGGCGCGACCTGCTCGTTGCGGTCGGAGCCGAAGCGCACCTCGAGCACCTCGCGACTCGAATGCTCGCGGATGAGGGTCGCGGGCGACCCCTCGGCCATGATGCGGCCCTTGTCGACGACGACCAGGCGGTCGCACAGCTGCTCGGCCTCGTCCATGTAGTGGGTCGTCAGCACGAGAGTCGTGCCCTGCTCCTTCAGCCGGAACAGCCGGTCCCACAGCACATGGCGCGCCTGCGGGTCGAGGCCGGTCGTCGGCTCGTCGAGCAGCAGGATGCGCGGCTCGTTGATAAGAGCCCGGGCGATGGTGAGGCGGCGCTTCATGCCACCGGAGAGCTGATCGACCTTGGCGGTGGCCTTGTCCTCGAGCTGCGCGAACGAGAGCAGCTCCTCGGCGCGCTCGCGGCAGACCTTTCCCGGCAGGCCGAAGTAGCGGCCGTAGATGTAGAGGTTCTCGCGCGCGTTGAGCTCGGCGTCGAGGTTGTCCTGCTGGGGCACGACGCCCAGGCGCGAGCGGATCTCGGGTCCGTAGCGGTCGGGATCGAGCCCCAGGATGCTGAGACTCCCCCCGGTGCGCGACGACACGGCGCCGACCATCTTCATGGTGGTCGACTTGCCCGCCCCGTTCGGCCCCAACAACCCGAACGACTCCCCGGCCGTGACCTCGAAGCTGAGTCCGTCGACGGCGACGAAGTCGGGCTTGCCCTTGACGCGGTAGGACTTGGCGAGGTTCTGAGCGGTGATCACGGGGGTTGGCACGCGATCCACCGTAGCCCGCGGCGGCGACATCGCCGGGTCGATTGTGAGCGGGACCCGGTGCGGGGCGATACTCGTGAGCGGTGCCGCATCCCCCGAGGCGCCCGTCGGGCGCGTGGGGGCGCCGGCCGAGACCGATGAGGAAGTCATGTCCGCACCCGCCACCCCGCGTCGCAGCCCGTTCGCCCGTCCGTCGAAGGACGACGGTCCGCGCGCGAGCGTGCGGCAGCTCCTCCCCTTCCTCGCCGACCACCGCGGCACCCTCATCGCCGTCGCGCTGCTGAGCGTCGTCGGCGCGGTGACCACGCTCGCCCAGCCGCTCGTCGTGCAGCAGGTGATCGCCGAGGTGCAGTCGGGCACCGGGCTCGGCCCGCTCGTCTGGGCCATCGTGGCGCTCGTCGTCGTGACGTCGCTCATCTCCGGGTACCAGCACTATCTGCTGCAGCGCACCGGCACCGCGGTCGTCGCATCCAGCCGCCGCCGGCTCATCGCCCGCATCCTGCGGCTCCCGATCGCCGAGTTCGACGCCCGCCGCACCGGCGATCTCGTCTCGCGGGTCGGCACCGACACGACTCTTCTCTATGCGGTGCTCACGCAGGGCCTCGCGGACGCCGTCGGCAACGCCCTCATCTTCCTCGGGGCGCTCATCGCGATGGCGGTCATCGACCCGGTGCTGCTGCTTCTGATCGTCATCGTGTTGGGCGCGTCGATCGGCGCTGTCGTGGTGCTCTCGGGGCGCATCCGGGTCGCGACGCGTGCGCAGCAGGCGAAGGTCGGCGAGCTGGCCTCGGGCGTCGAGCGCGCGATCGGGTCGATCCGCACCGTGCGGGCGGCGGGCGCGACCGAGCGGGAGACGGCGAGCGTCACCCGCCTCGCCGACGAGGCGTACACCGTGGGGGTGCGCATCGCGAAGGTATCGGCGCTCGTGGTTCCGGTCGCGGGCATCGCGCTGCAGGTCTCCCTGCTCGTGGTGCTCGGGGTCGGCGGCCTGCGCGTCGCCTCCGGCGATCTCGGCATCGCCAACCTCGTGGCGTTCATCATGTTCCTCTTCCTGCTGGTGGCTCCCCTCGGCACGTTCGTGGGCGCGATCCTGTCGATCAACCAAGCGCTCGGCGCCCTCGGACGCATCCAGGAGGTGCTCGACCTCCCCACCGAGGACGCCGACGACGCGCAGCGCGCGGCGGGCGTCGTCGTCGATGATGCGGATGCCGCGGCATCCGCCCCCGCCGTCGAGTTCCGCGACGTGCACTTCTCCTATCCCGATGCCGTCGTCGCGACCCGCCGCCGGGCCGAGGGCGAGGCACGGCGGGCGCTGGCGAGCGTGCGGGTGGATGCGTCGGCGATCGAGGACGAGGGGGACGAGGCGGGCGCGCAGGTGCTGCGCGGGGTGAGCTTCCGGGTGCCGCGGGGATCGCGCGTCGCGCTGGTCGGCCCCTCGGGCGCCGGGAAGTCGACGACGCTCGCGCTCATCGAGCGGTTCTACGACGCGACGGGCGGTGCGGTGCTGGTCGACGGGGTGGATGTGCGCCTGCACGATCGCACCGCGCTGCGCGCGCGGCTCGGCTATGTCGAGCAGGATGCCCCGACCCTCGCGGGCTCGATCGGCGACAACCTGCGCCTCGCCTCCCCCGACGCGACCGACGAGGCGTGCGAGGCGGTGCTGCGGGCGGTGAACCTCGGCGACGTGCTCGACCGCAGTGCCGAGGGGCTCGATGCGCAGGTCGGCGAGGCGGGAGTGATGCTGTCGGGCGGCGAGCGCCAGCGCCTCGCGATCGCCCGCGCACTGCTGGCCGCTCCCCCGATCCTGCTGCTCGACGAGTCGACGTCGTCGCTCGACGGTCTCAACGAGCAGCGCATGCGGGAGGCCATCGACGCGGTCGCCACCGGTCGCACGCTCGTCGTCATCGCGCACCGCCTGTCGACGGTGGTCGACAGCGACCTCATCGTCGTGATGGATCGCGGCGAGGTCGTCGGGGTCGGCACCCACTCGGAGCTCGTGGCGTCCACGCCGCTCTACCGAGACCTGGCGAAGCACCAGCTGCTGGTCTGAGCGGCAGCCGCCTCACACCTCGGCGGTGTCGAGCGCGCGCGCCAGGGTCTGACGCAGTGCGGCGAGCGTCTCGGGCTCGTCGAACGCGGCACGGACGAGAAGTCCCTGCACGGCGGCGATGACGAGGTCGGCGGTGCGGCCGACGAGGGGATCGTCGGCGGTGAGCTCAGCGCCGGCGCGGGCGCCGACCCAGGGCACGAGCAGCTCGGAGACGCGGGCGCGCATGAACCCGACGTTCTTCACGCCGACCGCGGCGAGCTCCGGGTCGACGGGCATCTCGGCCCACACACGCAGCAGCACCGGCCCCGCGCTCGCGACGAACATCGTCTCCACGACCGCGAGGAAGAGCCGGCCGGGGCTGATCGTCGCGGTGCCGTCGAGGTCGATCGCCGCGACGACCTGACGGAACCTGTCGTCGAGGATCTCCTTGGCGGCCTCGTGCACGAGCGCCGCCTTGCTGTCGTAGTGCGAGTAGATGGATCCGGCGGACAGCCCCGACTCGGCGATGATGTCGGCCATGGATGTCGCGGCGAACCCCTGACGGGCGAAGCACCGCAGGGCCGCCTCGGCGATCTCGCGGCGGCGGGCGAGGCGGGTCTCCTCTTTCAAGCGGGGCACGTACACAGAATAGGCGTTCTGCTATGGTGATCTCAAACAGATCAGATGTTCTTTTTAGAGGGGATCCCCATGGCCGCTCCGGTCCGTCCGCACACCCGCTGGACACTCTCGCTCGCCTTCGGGCTCATCGGCGCCCTCGTCGTCGGGGTCGTCGTGCTCGCCTTCCTCTGGCCCACCAAGACCGCCAGCGCCCATGACCTCCCGATCGGCATCAGCGGCCCGGACGCCGCGGTCACCGCGATCGAGGACGCCGTGGCCGCCCGCGGCGACAGCATCACCTTCGTGGCCGCGACCGAGCGCGAGGACGCCGTGCACCAGATCGAGACGCGGGCGACCTACGGTGCGATCGTGCTGTCGGCGACCGCCGCCCCCGAGGTGCTGACCGCCCCCGCCGCGGGAGCCGTGCCCACCCAGCTGCTCACCGGCCTCGCGGCGCAGCTGCAGGCCCAGCTCAGCCAGCAGGCGCACGCCGCCGGCGCGCCCACCGTGCCGCAGGTCGCCGTGACCGCCGTCGTGCCGCTGTCGGACAGCGACCCGTCCGGCACCGGCCTCGCCGCCGCCGCGTTCCCACTGACCCTCGGCGGCATGCTGGGCGGCGTGCTCATCTCGCTGCTCGTGGTCGGCCCTCTCCGCCGCCTCACGGCGCTCCTCGCGTACGGCGTCGGGGTCGGGCTCCTCCTCGCCGTGGTGCTGCAGACCTGGTTCGGCTACCTGCAGGGCGACTTCCTGCTCAACGCCGCCGCCATCGCCCTCGCGATCGCCGCGACATCCGCCTTCGTCGTCGGGTGCGCATCGCTCTTCGGCCCCGCCGGCATCGGCATCGGCGCCGTGGTCACCATCCTGTTCGCGAACCCGATCTCGGGCGCGACCATGCCGTGGCAGTTCCTCGTGGCCCCCTGGGGCGCGATCGGGCAGTACCTGGTGCCCGGCGCGGCGTCCTGGCTGCTGCGCGGGCTCAGCTACTTCCCCGATGCCGACGCCACCGCTCAGTGGCTGGTGCTCGGCGGGTGGGTCGTGCTCGGCGTCGTGCTGACGGTCGCCGGCCACTTCCGCTCGCGGCCCGGCATGCATGTTCCGGCCGCCACGCTCGAGCCCGCCGCCTGAACGATCACCGCGCCGACCACCCGGGCGGCACGGACGCAACGGACCCCCGTCGCGCGATCGACGGGGGTCCGTTCGTGCCCGGGAGGGCGAGAGCTACGCGCTCTTGAGGCGGTAGCGCAGCGACGACAGCTCCGACTGGAGCGCCGCCGGAACCCGGCCACCGAAGGTGGCGTAGAACTGCTCCGTGAGATCGGCCTCGGTCAGCCACGAGTCGCGGTCGATCGAGAACAGTTCGGCCAGGTCCTCATCGGGCACCTCGATGCCCTCGAGGTTCAGGTCATCGGTGCGCGGGAGGCGACCGATGGGGCTCGACACGGCGGGGACGCTGCCCTCGACGCGACGGATGATCCAGTCGATGACACGGGCGTTGTCCCCGAAGCCCGGCCACAGGAACCGGCCGTCGGCACCCCGACGGAACCAGTTCACCTGGAAGATGCGCGGCGCACGGTCGAAGCGGAGCTTCTGCCCCACCTCGATCCAGTGGCCGAAGTAGTCGGCCATGTTGTAGCCGCAGAACGGCAGCATCGCGAACGGGTCGCGGCGCAGCTCGCCGACGGTGCCCTCGGCGGCGGCGGTGCGCTCCGACGAGATCGTCGAGCCGAGGAAGACGCCGTGCGTCCAGTCGGTGGCCTCGACCACGAGCGGCACGTTCGTCGCCCGGCGCCCGCCGAACAGGATCGCGTCGAGCGGCACGCCCTCCGCAGCATCCCAGTCGGGGGCGATCTGCGGGCACTGCGCGGCCGAGACAGTGAAACGCGAGTTCGGGTGCGCGGCCGGCCGGCCCGACGCCGGGGTCCACGCGTTGCCCTCCCAGTCGGTCAGCTCTGCCGGCGGCTGGTCGGTCAGACCCTCCCACCACACGTCGCCGTCGGGACGCAGCGCCACGTTCGTGAAGATCGTGTTGCCCCACAGGGTCTCCACCGCGGTGACGTTGGTCGACTCGCCGGTGCCCGGCGCGACACCGAAGAAGCCCGCCTCGGGGTTGATCGCCCAGAGCCGGCCGTCCTCCCCGGGACGCAGCCACGCGATGTCGTCGCCGAGGGTCTCGACGCGCCAGCCGGGGATCGTCGGCCGCAGCATGGCGAGGTTCGTCTTGCCACAGGCCGACGGGAACGCGGCGGCCACGTGGTAGGCCTTGCCCTCGGGGCTGATGACGCGGATGAGCAGCATGTGCTCGGCGAGCCAGCCCTCGTCGCGTCCGATGACCGAGGCGATGCGCAGCGCGAAGCACTTCTTCGCGAGGATCGCGTTGCCGCCGTACCCCGAGCCGTACGACCACACCTCGAGGGTGTCGGGGAAGTGCACGATGTACTTGTCGTCGTTGCACGGCCACGCGACATCCGCCTGACCGGGCTCGAGCGGCGCACCCACCGAGTGCACCGTCTTGACCCACGCAGCGCCGGCGGCGATCTGCTCGACGACCTCCGCGCCGACGCGGGTCATGATGCCGATCGAGGTGACCGCGTAGGCGCTGTCGGTCAGCTGCACGCCGATGTGGGAGAGGGGTCCGCCGACGGCACCCATCGAGAACGGCACGACGTAGAGCGTGCGGCCCCGCATCGCCCCGTCGAACAGGCCCGTGAGGGTCGTGCGGATCTCGGCCGGCGCGACCCAGTTGTTCGTGGGTCCGGCGTCCTCCTCCTTCTCGGAGGCGATGAAGGTGCGCCCCTCGGTGCGGGCGACATCGCTGGGGTGCGAGCGGGCGAGGTAGGAGCCCGGCCGCCACTCGGGGTTGAGCTTGATGAGCTTGCCCTCGGCGACCTGCTCGCGCAGCAGGGCCTCGTTCTCGGCGCGCGATCCGTCGACCCAGTGCACCCGCTCGGGCTTGAGCAGCGCGGTGAGCTCGTCGACCCAGGCATAGAGCTTCTCGACGGCGGGGCCGGATGCCTCGGGTCGCTGCCCGAAGGCGGCGACGCCGCCGGCGCGGGTGCCGGATGCGGTCGGGGTGAAGGTCTCAGCCAGGGCCATGGCGCGCTCCTCGTGTCGTGACGGTCGGTGTCGTGGACGGGTCGTGCCTCCACTCTCACGGAGGAGCGCGCACTCTTTTCCCACGTTTTCGGCGAAAGAAGATGCGTTCTTTCCGTATACTCAAACAATGGCGACCTCGATCGAGCTGTCCACCCTGGGGCACCGCATCCGACACCGTCGCTCCGAGAAGGGGCTCACCCTCGACGAGCTCGGCGCACTCGTCGGCGTCGCCGGCAGCCACCTCAGCCTCATCGAGAACGGGAAGCGCGAGCCCAAGCTCTCCCTGCTGCAGCAGATCGCCGACGCGACCGACAGCCAGCTCTCCGACCTCCTCTCGAGCGAGCCGCCGAACCGACGGGCAGCGCTCGAGATCGAGCTGGAGCGGGCGCAGGGAGGCCATCTGTTCCGCCAGCTCGGCATTCCGCCGGTGAAGGTGTCCAAGGGGCTCCCCGACGAGACGATCGAGACGATCCTCGGCCTCCACCGGGAGCTGCAGCGCCGTGAGCGCGCCACGATCGCCACCCCCGAGGAGGCGCGGCGCGCGAACACCGACCTGCGCCTGCGGATGCGGGACCAGGACAACTATCTCGGCGACATCGAGCGTCTCGCCGAGAAGCAGCTCAAGGCGGCGGGCCACCACGGCGGCGCCCTCACCCACCGCACGGTGAGCATCATGGCCGAGCAGCTGGGCTTCGAGCTGATCTACGTGAGCGATCTGCCGCACTCGGCGCGCTCGGTCACCGACCTCGAGAACGGCCGCATCTACCTGCCGCCCGCCTCGATCCCGGGCGGCCACGGCCTGCGGTCGATGGCGCTGCAGGCCATGGCGCACCGCCTGCTCGGCCACAAGCCGCCCACCGACTACGCCGACTTCCTGCAGCAGCGACTCGAGATCAACTACTACGCGGCGTGCGCGCTCATGCCCGAGACGCAGTCGGTCGCGTTCCTGCAGCAGGCGAAGAAGGACCGGAACCTCGCCGTCGAGGACTTCCGCGATGCGTTCGGCGTCACCCACGAGGCCGCCGGGATGCGCATGACCAACCTCCTCACGCGGCACTTCGAGATCCCGCTGCACTTCCTGCGCGTCGACGGCGCCGGCGCCGTCTCCCGCGTCTACGAGAACGACGACCTGCCGCTGCCGATGGACGTGACCGGCGCCGTCGAGGGTCAGGTCGTCTGCCGGTGGTTCTCGGCACGGTCGGCGTTCGCCGAGCAGAACCGCACCGTCGAGCACTACCAGTACACCGACACCCCCGCCGGCACCTACTGGTGCTCGACGCAGACGGGGTCCACCTCCGATGGCGAGTTCTCCATCACCGTGGGCGTGCCGTTCGACGACGCCCGCTGGTTCCGCGGCCGTGAGACGCAGAAGCGCGCCGTGTCGCGCTGCCCCGACGAGTCGTGCTGCCGCCGCCCGGCCGACGAGGTCGCCGCCCGCTGGGTCGGCAAGGCCTGGCCGAGCGCACGCGTGCACATGCAGATGTTCTCGCCGCTGCCGACGGGCCTGTTCCCCGGCATCGACGACTCCGAGGTGTATGCATTCCTCGAACGGCACGCGGGCGGCTGATCACCCCGGCCCGGGAGCGGACCGGCCGGGGACGACCCGGATGCCTCAGCGCACCGGTCGCTCGCCGGCCCCCGGCACCCAGCGCATCCATGCCGCGACGAACACGACGAGCGCGGCGATGAGCCCCGCGACCACCCACAGCACGACGAGGTAGTCGACCCACGACCCGATCGGAGGGGAGCCGGGGAAGAAGCCGCGCAGCGGCACGATCGCGAACAGCATCGCGCCGATCCAGCTGAGCAGGGTCGCCTCCGTCTTGCGACGCCCCCGGAAGGCCGAGATCGCGACCGTGAGGGCGAGAGCGGGCAGCACCAGCATGAGGGTGATCAGGACGATCGCGAACGCCACCGTCGACGCGGAACGGGAGGCGGCGACATCCGTCACCAACACCTCGTCGTTCGTGGAATCGGGCTGACCGCGGAACTCGACGTTCCAGCCGGGCACCCGGTCGGACACCTGCCAGCTGACCGGCACGGTGTGCAGTGTCGTGCCGTCGTCGGCGGTCTGCGCGAGGGCGATGTTCATCTGCGACACCGCGTATCGATCGAAGGGCCACTGCTCGACGAGCCCGGACGTGATCACCTTGACGCTCACGACAGACGGAGCCTGCCCCGCCGCGAAGGTGATCGTGCGCGGACCGTCGACATCGCTGATGAGCAGCGTGAGCGGCTTCGTCAGGAACAGGCCGCCGCCGGTGAGCGACTCCCCCGGCTGCACGTCGATCGACAGGGTGAGACGGTTGCCGGCGGCATCCATCGACTGCGGGCTGAGCACCACGACCGCCTGCGGGTTCGCCGCGCTGATCGGGGTCGACGTCGAGCCGGCCGCGCTGATCGCGTAGAGCACGGCGACGGTCACGTAGACCGCGACCACCACGACCGCGCCGACGGCGATCCAGAGAAGCCCGCGGCGTCGGCGCGGCGCAGGGGCGGGGGCCGCGGGCGCGTCCGCGCCGGTCTCGGTGCTCACGCGATCAGTGTGTCAGACGGCGGGACCCCTCACCCGCCGAGGAACCCGGTGTAGCGGGAGAGTGCGGCCTCGATCTCGCCCGGCGCGACCTGATCGGCGGCGGTGGCGAAGAGCGTCGCGACCGGGCGTTCGGCGAGACGACCGCGGGCGCGAGAGTGGGTCCACGTGCCGACGACGCGGCCCCGATGCAGCAGCACGGGACTCAGCACGCCGTTGGCCGTGGGTCCCACCGCGCTCAGATCCTCCGGCGCGCACACCGCGCTGCGA
>NZ_LMPK01000018.1:38397-38974 GCF_001423825.1 Microbacterium sp. Leaf351 | reverse complement strand
GTGAGCAGCGGCGCCCACAAGTCGTCGTCGAGCCTCTCCACATCGATCGCCGCGAGCGCGGCGGCGCGCGCGGCGGTGCGTGTGAGCCCCATCCACCAGGCGAAATCGCGGCTGGACGCCGGACCGTGCCCGTGGACGAAGCGGGTGAACAGCGTCGCGAGGTCGGCGGCCTTCCCGTCGGGGACGACGTCGTCGACGAGCACGAACCACTGCTCGCGGGACAGCCCATCGGGCTCCGGGCGGGTCGGTCCCTGGCAGATCAGACCGCGCAGGCTCAGCGCCTGAAGGAGGAGCGAGCCACGCATGTCGCCCGTGTCGAGGCCGTCGGCACGCATCACGTCGAACAGCTCGGCGCGCGACAGGCGGCCCGCATCGGCGAGCGCGCGGTGCACGGAGCGCTCGACGCGGGCGATCACAGCCGCGTCGATCCCGCGGCTGCGGTGCACGCTCGCGGCCTGGGCATGCTGACGATCGGCGGTGAGGGCGAGGAACGAGCGCAGGTCGCCCGCCGCGACGATGTGAAGGGTGCCGCGCTGCGTCCACGAGCGCACGAGCAGGCCGTCGTCGAACGCACTGT
>NZ_LMPK01000018.1:35162-38387 GCF_001423825.1 Microbacterium sp. Leaf351 | reverse complement strand
CTCCTGCGCCTGGGTCGCGACCATGTGGCGTGCCGCCGCCACCACCCCGCCCTCGGGCGCGACGAGCAGGTGCGAACGCAGGCGGTGCTCGATCAGGTCGACGGATGCCACCGCGTCAGTCTGGCGGCACCCGTCGACATCGGCGAACTCAGGCGAAAGGGTTCGGCGTCAGCGTGTACTTGGTCTGCAGGTACTCGTGGATGCCCTCGGCGCCGCCTTCGCGACCGAGCCCGGAGAGCTTCCACCCGCCGAAGGGGGCGGCGGCGTTCGACACGACGCCGATGTTCAGGCCCATCATCCCGGTCTCGAGGCGCTCGATCATGCGCTGCCCGCGGGCGAGGTTCTCGGTGTAGACGTATGACACGAGTCCGTACTCGGTCGAGTTGGCGAGCGCGACCGCGTCGTCCTCGTCATCGAACGGGACGATGGCGAGCACCGGTCCGAAGATCTCCTCCCGAAGGATGTCGCTTCCCGCCGGCACGTCGGAGATCACCGTCGGCTCGAAGAACGTACCGGGCCGGTCGATCGGCGAGCCGCCGGTGCGCAGGCTCGCGCCGCGCCCGACGGCGTCGGCGACGAGGCTCTGCGCCTTGGCGACCGCACGGTCGTCGATGAGCGGGCCGATGGTGACGCCGTCCTCGGTTCCGCGTCCGATGCCGAACGCCTCGACCCGCTCGGTGACCCGGCGGGCGAACTCGTCGGCGACCGAGCGGTGCACGATGAAGCGGTTGGCGGCCGTGCAGGCCTGGCCGATGTTGCGGAACTTCGCGGCGATCGCGCCGTCGACGGCCTTGTCGAGGTCGGCGTCGTCGAACACGACGAACGGCGCGTTGCCTCCGAGCTCCATGGAGGTGCGCAGCACGCCCTGCGAGGCCTGCTCGAGCAGACGCTGGCCCACCGGGGTGGAACCCGTGAACGAGAGCTTGCGCAGCCGCGGGTCGCGGATGATCGGCTCCGACACGGCGCCCGAGGTGGAGGTCGTGATGACGTTGACGACACCGGCGGGCACGCCCGCATCTTCGAGCAGCTTGGCGAAGGCGAGGGTCGTGAGCGGGGTCAGCTCGGCGGGCTTGACGACCACCGTGCACCCGGCGGCGAGCGCGGGCGCGATCTTGCGGGTCGCCATCGCGAGCGGGAAGTTCCAGGGGGTGATGAGGAAGCACGGCCCGACGGCGTGCTGCGAGACGATCATGCGGCCGGTGCCCTCGGGGTTCGCGCCGTACCGGCCCTGCACGTGGGCGGTCTCCTCGCTGAACCAGCGCAGGAACTCGCCGCCGTACGCGACCTCTCCGCGGGCCTCGGCGAGGGGCTTCCCCATCTCGAGGGTCATCAGCAGCGCGAAGTCCTCCTTGCGCTCCTGCAGCAGGTCGAACGCGCGGCGCAGGATCTCCGCGCGCTGACGTGACGGCGTGCGCGACCATGTCTCGAACGCGGTGGCCGCGGCATCCAGTGCCGCGATGCCGTCGGCGGGCGAGGCATCCGCGATCTCCTTGATGAGCTCCCCGGTCGCCGGGTCGTAGACCTTGACGGTGCTCTCGCGTTCGCCGCGACGCCATTCGCCGCCGATGAACAGGCTGTCGGGGACGGCGGCCAGCAGGTCGCGCTCGCGGTTCTCGCTCATAGGACTCCCTCGTCACGGGCGACCGCGCGGGCGCCCTGGTATGGATCGTATACGATCAATCGGTGGTTCGGTCCCATTCTCACGCCGTCGTGCGCGGGACGTTTCGCCATCACGGCGATCACACGAACGTCACCTCGACAGCGCGGCGCATCGGCGGTCGCTGACGACGGTCTCCGCACGCGTCGTATACTCACCGTGTCCGCGGGCATCGACGCCCCGGTGCTCGAAAAAAGGGCACGAAGCCGCCTGCCGGCGCGCGAGACACACACGGCCTCAGTTCCGTTCCTGTCGAAAGCGCTTCGCCATGCCCACCGTCTCCGCCCACGTCGCCCACACCCTCGCCCGACACGTCGATCACGTCTTCGGCGTGATGGGCAACGGCAACGCCTACTTCCTCGATGCCCTCGTGACCGGCACCGCCGCGACCTACACCGCGCTGCGGCACGAGGCGGGCGCGGTCGTCGCCGCCGACGCGCACTACCGTGCGTCCGGACGCATCGCCGCCGCCACCGCCACCTACGGCGCCGGCTTCACCAACACCCTCACCGCCCTCGCCGAGGCGGTGCAGGCCCACGTGCCGCTCGTGCTCGTCGTCGGCGACGAGCCGACATCGGGGCCACGTCCGTGGGACGTCGACCAGATCGCCCTCGCGTCGGCCGTCGGCGCACGCACGTACACGGTCGGGCGCACGGATGCCGCGGCCACCACGGCGATCGCCATCGAGCACGCCCTCGCCTACCGGGTACCCGCGGTGCTCGCTATCCCCTACGACGTCGCGCGGCGCGACGCGGGTGACGTGCCGGATGCCGCGGCCCCCGCGGTGCCCGCACCGCTGGCCGTGCAGCCCGGCTTCGACACGGTGACCCTGCGTCGTGTCGGCGAGCTGCTCGCCGGGGCGTCGCGGCCCGTGCTGATCGCGGGGCGCGGTGCCTGGCTGGCGGGGGCGGGCCCGGCCCTCGACGCCCTCGCGTCGGCGACCGGCGCGCTCACCGCCACGACCGCCCTCGGGCGCGGCCTGTTCGCCGACCCGGCGCGCGACCTCGGCGTCACAGGCGGCTTCGGTGCGGACGGCGCGATGGCCGCCATCGCCCGGGCCGACGTCGCCGTCGTGTTCGGCGCCTCGCTCAACCAGTTCACGATGCGCTTCGGCGAGCTGTTCTCCCCGGGCACGCATGTCGTGCAGGTGGATGTGGCGCCGGCGGCGACGCATCCTCATGTCGGTGTGTACGTGCGCGCCGACGCGCGGCTCGCCGCCGAGGTGCTGCGTGACGCCATCGGCTCCGCGTCGCGAGCGCCCTGGGCGTCCGCCGACGAGGTCGCCGGCTGGCGGGCGCGGGAGGCCGGCGACGCACTCGCGCCGGACGGCCGCCTCGATCCCCGCTCGGCCGCGGCGCGCATCGGTGAGCTGCTGCCGCGCGACCGGGTGGTCGTGAGCGACGGCGGACACTTCCTCGGCTGGTCGAACATGTACTGGGATGTCGCCTCCCCCGACCGCGCCATGATGGTCGGCACCGCCTACCAGTCGATCGGACTGGGGCTCGCGAGCGTGCCGGGCGCAGCCCTCGCGCGGCCGGACTCGACCGTGGTGCTCACGACCGGCGATG
>NZ_LMPK01000018.1:32455-35144 GCF_001423825.1 Microbacterium sp. Leaf351 | reverse complement strand
CGCGGTCGTGTGGAACGACGGCGCGTACGGCGCCGAGGTGAACCTCTACGGCCTGAAGGGCCTCGCGACGGAGCCCATGCTCATCCCCGACGTCGACTTCGCGGCCCTCGGGACGGCCGTCGGTGCCGAGGGAGTCGTGGTGCGCTCGCTCGCCGACCTCGACCGGCTCGGCACGTGGGCGGCGGAGCCGGTCGGCGAGCGGCGGTTCCTCATGCTCGATCTGCGCATCTCGCCCGACGTGATCGCGCCCTACCAGCGGGAGATCATCCGCGTGAACTCCTGACGCGGACGACCGTCACCGAGAGGGGGAATGCCGGTCCCTGGCGCAGCGTTGTGGTGCGGGCGCACACTGGAGCGCGACGAAGGGAGCCGCCATGGAAGGCCTCGAACTCACCGTGCTGCTGGGGGTCTCGATCCTCGCCGGGACGCTCCTCGCGCCGAAGCTGCGGCTCGCCACCCCGCTGGTGCTCCTGATCATCGGGCTCGCGCTCGGATTCGTGCCGGCCCTGCGCGGTGTGGAGCTCCCGCCGGAGACCGTGCTGCTGCTGTTCCTCCCGGTGATGCTGTTCTGGGAGAGCCTCACCACGTCGCTGCGGGCGGTGCGCCGGTCGCTGCGCTACATCGTGCCGATGAGCACGCTGCTGGTCGTGGCATCCGCGTTCGCCGTCGCCGGCATCGCCGCGGCGATGGGTGTGCCGTGGGAGGCGGCCCTGCTGCTGGGGGCGGCGGTCGCCCCGCCGGATGCCACGGCGGTCGCGGCGCTCGGACGCCTGCTGCCCGCGCGCACCTTCATGAAGCTCAAGGCGGAGAGCCTGACGAACGACGGCACGGCCCTCGTGCTCTACGCGATCGCTCTCTCCCTCGCCCTCGGCGGCCAGATCACGCCGTGGAGCGTCACCCTCACGGTGCTCGTGTCGTACGTCGGCGGAGCCGCGGCCGGTATCGTCGTGGCGGCCGCCGCGTACCTGCTGCTGCGGCGCCTGTCGGGAACCCTCGCGATCAACCTGACCCTGCTGCTCGTGCCGTTCACCGCCTTCCTCATCGCCGAGCTGATCGACGCGTCGGGCGTGCTCGCGGTCGTGTTCGCGGGCATCATCGTGGCCTGGGTCTCGCCGCGGGTGACGACAGCCTCGTCGAGACGGCAGGCGGATGCCGCGTGGCCGCTCGGCGTCTACCTGCTCAACGGTGCGCTGTTCGTGCTCATCGGTCTCGAGGTGCAGCACGTGGTGCACGAGATCTCCCCCGCGCAGATCGGGTGGCTCTCGCTCGTGACCGTGGGTGCCTGGCTCGCGCTACTGGTCGTGCGGTACCTCTTCCAACTGCTGTTCGCCCCGTTCTCGCGCCCGCCCGCGGGCGCGGCCGCCGGTCCCCGGCACCGGTCGCGCCTCGTGAGCACGGTGGCCGGATTCCGCGGCGCGGTCTCGCTCGCGATCGCCCTCTCGGTGCCGACGGTGACCGCGGCGGGCGCGCCCCTCGACGGACGCGACGCCGTCGTGTTCGTCACCGCCGGGGTCATCGTGCTGAGCCTGCTCGTGCAGGGGCCGCTGCTCGTCGGCGTCGTGCGCTGGGCGCGCCTGCCGCAGGACGACGCCGACCTCGACGAGATCGAGATCGCCCAGCGGGCGATCTCGGCGGCCGCCCTCGCGGCCCTCGACGACCTCGCCCTCGAGCACGGCATCAGCGACGACGTGCGCGACCGCGCGCGGCGCGACGGCTACGAGCACCTCGAGCTCGCCAATGCCCGTGCACTCGAACGACAGCGTCAGACGCTGCTCAACCGCGAGATCGCCGAGCTCGAGATCGTGATCGCGACGACCGACGACGACGCGGTGCGCGCGGACACCTCGACGACGTCGTTCGTCGCGCCGAGCGGTGCCGCGGCGGCGGCGCCTCTCGAGATGCTCGCGTCGAGCACCGACGTGGATGTCGCGCAGCGCTCCCCGATCGTGCGGTTCGACGAGGCATCCCGACTGCGGCTCGCCCTGCTCGGACGCAAGCGCGAGGTGCTGCTGCGCCTGCGGCGCGAGGGCACGATCGACGACCTCGTCGCCCGGCGACTGCAGTCGGGCCTCGACCTGGAGGAGCTGCGGCTCGACGGCGCCCGCGCACCGCGGTGAGTCAGACGGCGGCCGGCTGCCGCTGGGGCCGCAGGGTGCCCTCGAAGAACGCGGCGAGCGCGTCGGTGTCGGCGAGCGAGAGCACGTCGGCGACGTACTGGTCGGGGCGCACGACCACGACCGCGCCCGCCCGGTCGATGCCGCGCTCGGCGTAGATGTCGGTGTCGTTCCAGCGGCTCGCGCCGGCGGCGAACACCTTCTCCCAGTCGGTGATCCCGAGCGCGCCGTTGCGCGGACGGAACACCCGCGGTGCGGCCGTGACGTCGACGTCCTCGAAGCTCTGGGGCACGATCGCCTTGACGTCGAACACGGCGTCGAGCGCGGCATCCGCGGGGGTGAAGCGCCGCACCGGCGACGCGTCGGCCGTGAGCAGCCAGTCGGCGAACCGCGACAGCGCGGCCCCCTCGGCGAGCCCGTCGGCGTCGCCGAACGCGTAGATGCGCCAGCGGCCGTCGGCGCGCGCGTGGTGCCCGAGGTGGACGACGTTGCCGTCGCTCGCGAGCACGACGGGCGAGGACTTGAAGCGCTTGCCGAGCGGGAAGCCGGTGGCGAGCTCGGGGCGGGCGTGGGCG
>NZ_LMPK01000018.1:28316-32415 GCF_001423825.1 Microbacterium sp. Leaf351 | reverse complement strand
AGTAGGTGGCGAGGTCGCCGGGGTCGGAGATCTCCTCGGGCTTGCGCGCCATGAGCGACGACCATTCCCGGTCGAAGTCGATGAGCTGCTGGGCGACGGGCTGCCGTTCCGACGAGTACGTGTCGAGCAACGTCTCGGGGCTGAGACCTGTCAGCACGGAGCCGAGCTTCCAGCCCAGGTTGAAGCCGTCCTGCATCGACACGTTCATGCCCTGCCCGGCCTTTGCACTGTGCGTGTGGCACGCGTCACCGGTGAGGAACACCCGGGGCGAGCGCGACCCGTCGTCGGGCACGTCGTCGAAACGGTCGGTCACGCGGTGTCCCACCTCGTAGACGCTGTGCCACGCGACATCCTTCACGTCGATCGAGTACGGATGCAGGATCTCGTTGGCCCGACGGATGACGTCCTCGATGGGCGTCTGACGCACGCGGTGGTCGTCATCGGCGGCGACCTCGCCGAGATCGATGTACATGCGGCTGAGGTAGCCGCCCTCGCGCGGGATGTGCAGGATGTTGCCGGCCTCGGAGTTGATCGCGCACTTCACGCGCCAGTCGGGGAAGTCGGTCTCGACGAGCACGTCCATGACCCCCCAGGCGTGGGCCGAGATGCCGCCCAGGTGGCGGCGGCCGATCGCCTCGCGCACCTGGCTGCGGGCGCCGTCGCAGCCGACGACGTACTTCGCGCGCACGGTGCGGGCGCCCTCGGCGGTACGCAGCTCGACGGCGAGCGGATACTCCTCGGCGTCGTCGCGGGTGAGGCCGGCGAACTCGACGCCGAAGTCGGGAACGATGCGGCCGGGGCCGGCGGCGGCGGCCTCGGCGAAGTAGTCGAGCACGCGCGCCTGGTTGACGATGAGGTGCGGGAACTCGCTGATGTCGAAGGCGTAGTCGGCCGTGCGGGAGCGCCGCACGATGCGGGTGGGATCGTCGGGGTCGGGTCCCCAGAAGTTCATCCAGCCGATGTTGTAGGCCTCGGCCACGATGCGCTCGGCGAACCCGAAGGCCTGGAACGTCTCGACGCTGCGCGGCTGGATGCCGTCGGCCTGGCCGAGCACGAGGCGTCCCTCCCGCTTCTCGACGATGCGGGTCACGACGCTCGGGTACTGCGAGAGCTGGGCGGCGAGGAGCATGCCCGCGGGGCCCGACCCGACGATGAGCACGTCGACGGCGTCGGGGAGATCGGCGGGCCGGTCGAGGCCGATGCCGGCGGCGGGCTGCACCCGCGGGTCGGTGGACACGTAACCGTGGTGGTGGAACTGCATCGTCTTCGATCCCTTCCTGCGACATCGACGTCGAGGGTGTGGACGGCGGGGCGCTCGCGCGCTATGTTCTATATTCGAACACGCCGTTCTACTATTGAATGGATCGTATACGACGACGTCCGGCGCCCACAAGGGAACGGCGACGAGAGGATGCCGCATGCCCCCCGAGAGCGCCCGCGATCAGCCCGCCTCGCAGACCCTCAGCCGCGGCATCCGCGTGCTCGAGGTGCTCGCCGAGGCGACCGGTCCGCTCTCGATCGACGAGGTCGCCGCGCGACTCGGCGTGCACCGTTCGGTCGCCTACCGGCTCGTGCGCACCCTCGAGGACCACGCACTCGTCGTGCGGGACGCCGGCGGCAGGCTCGCCCTCGGCGCCCGGCTCGCCGCGCTCGCCTCGCGGGTCTCCGCCGACCTGCAGGCCGAGGCACTGCCCGAGCTCACCGCCGTCGCCAACGAGCTCGGCATGACGTGCTTCCTCGCGGTGCACGACCGCGACGAGTGCGTCACCCTCGCCAGCGTCGAACCGCGCCACGCCGTCGCCTCGGTCGCCCAGCGGCCGGGCGCCCGTCACGCCGTGACCGTCGGCGCACCCGGCAAGGCGATCCTCGCGCAGCTCGCCCCCGGCGAATGGCCCCGCGGCGCCTCCGACGCGCTGCGCGACCAGGTGCGCGCCGCCGGCGAACGCGGATACGCGACGAGCGCCGACGAGGTCATCCCGACCGTGCAGGCCGTCGCCGTGCCGCTCGCCCTGCGCGGACGGCCCGCCGCTGCCATAGCCGTCGTGCACGTCGCCAGCCCCGACGACCCCGAGCCGATCGCCCGGCGCCTCGAGCGGTGCGCCGCGGCGATCCGCTCGGCCCTCGACGGCTGACGGATCAGCGCGCGGCGGGAGTCACCAGGCGGAACACCTCGACGACGCCCGGTCGGGCGCGACGACGAGGCCCGCACGCCGACTCCTCGGACGTGCGGGCCTCGTCGCGGAGCGCGTCAGCCGCGCGCCGCTCCGTAGATCGGGCTCTTCGCCTGCTCGGCCTCATGCTCGGGGCCGAGTGGGATGCCGCTGCGATCGCGCAAGAGGAGCGTCGCGATCAGGCCGATCACCGTCATGCCGGCGAGGTAGACCGTGACCGACAGGGTCGAGCCGGTGGCCTGCACGAGCGCCGTCGCAATGGTCGGAGCGAACGCGCCACCGAGGATCGCGCCGAGCGCGTACGAGATCGACACCCCGGAGAAACGGATCGAGGCGGGGAACAGCTCGGAGTACAGGGCCGCCTGAGGACCGTAGGTGAACCCCAGTCCGATCGTGAGGATGGCGAGTCCGAGGAACAGAGCGCCCACGCTGCCGCTGTTCACGAGCGGGAACAGGGTGAAGACGCCGACAAGCTGGGCGACCCATCCGATGATGTAGGTGGTGCGACGCCCGATGCGGTCGCTGAGCCATCCCGCGACCCACGTGGCGATGAGCCATGTGACAGCGGATCCGGCGACCGCCCAGAGCACCGGTTCACGGTCGAGCGCGATCGGACCCTTCGGGTCGGTGGCGTAGTTCTGGATGTAGCCGCCGGTCGTCATGTACCCGACCGCGTTGTTGCCGGCGAAGACGAGCGCCGCGATGATGACGAGCAGGGCGTGACGCCGGAACAGCTGCACGATGGGCATGCGCGTCTGCTCCTTGCGCTCGGCGATCTCGACGAAGACCGGGCTCTCCTCGACACGACGACGCACCCAGTAGCCGATGAAGATGAGCACGATGCTGAGCAGGAACGGCACTCGCCATCCCCACGCGAGGAATGCGTCCCCGCGTGCGATGAGCGCCATCAGGGCCATCACGCCGGAGGCGAGCAGAAGCCCGATCGGCACGCCGATCTGGGGCGAGGCCCCGAAGAGACCGCGCTTCGTGCGCGGCGCGTGCTCGACGGCCATCAGGACGGCACCACCCCATTCGCCTCCGGCGGAGATGCCCTGCAGGACGCGGAGCAGGATGAGGATGAGCGGCGCGCCGATCCCGATCGCCGAGTACGTCGGCAGAAGTCCGATGAGCGCCGTCGCGGCGCCCATCAGGATGAGCGTGAGCACGAGCACGCGGCGACGGCCGATGCGATCGCCGAAATGGCCCGCGAGGAATGCTCCGAGCGGACGGAACAGGAAGCTGATCCCCACCGTGAGGAACGAGAGGATCGTGGCGACGCCGGCACCGGCCGGCTTGAAGAACAGCTCGCCGAACACGAGCGCGGCGGCCGAGGCGTAGATGAAGAAGTCGTACCACTCGACCGTGGTGCCGACGACTGTGGCGAAGACGACGCGTCGACGGTCGACCGCCGACGCGATGGTTCCGGTGGGCGTCAAGCCCTGCTGTGCTTCTGCGCTCATGCGCGGTGACTCCTTCGTCAAGGGGACTTCATCGTCTCCGGCAGCGTGATGGTGCGGCTTGCCGGTGTGCGGTTGATCATATACGATTTCGAATACGACGCAAGAGCGAGGGAGCTCATGACTCACGACACCGATACCGCGGCCGATCCGCGGTTCGCGGCACTGCCGACGAGGCCTGGCAAGGTCATCGCCGTGCACCTCAGCTACGCGTCCCGCGCCGACCAGCGGGGCCGCCGGCCTGCGCAGCCGAGCTACTTCCTGAAGCCGTCGAGCACCCTCGCCCCCACCGACGGCGTGCTCGTGCGCCCCGCCGGCACCGAGCTGCTCGCCTTCGAGGGCGAGATCGCGCTCGTGATCGGCACCCCCGCCCACCGGGTGACGCTCGCCGACGCCTGGGCGCACGTCGGGTGGGTCACCGCCTCGAACGACGTCGGCGTGTACGACCTCCGCGCCGTCGACAAGGGATCC
>NZ_LMPK01000018.1:21269-28298 GCF_001423825.1 Microbacterium sp. Leaf351 | reverse complement strand
CCCCGCCGCACTGCGCGTGCGCACCTGGGTCGACGGCGTCCTCGCACAGGACGACACCACCGCCGACCTCATCTTCCCCCTCGCCCAGATCGTCGCCGACCTCGCCCAGCACATGACGCTCGAGCGCGGCGACGTCATCCTCACCGGCACCCCGGCGGGCTCGTCCGTCGTGCGCCCGGGGTCCGTCGTCGAGGTCGAGGTCGACGCCCCGGATGCCGCGGGCTCCCCCACGTCGGGCCGCCTGCGCTCGCGCGTGGTCGAGGGCGACGACGTCTTCGATGAGACCCTCGGCTCGCTTCCGGCGGTCGACGACACCCAGCGCGCCGAGGCCTGGGGATCGCGCGAGGAGGCGGGCCTCCCGCCGCTCCCCCGCCCGTTCGCCCTCGACGACGACCTGCGGGCGAAGCTCGCCCTCACCCCGGTCGCCGGCCTCTCGGCGCAGCTGCGCAAGCGCGGGCTCAACAACGTGACGATCGACGGCGTGCGGCCGCTGCATCCCGATCAGAAGCTCGTCGGACTCGCCAAGACGCTCCGCTTCCTCCCGCATCGCGAAGACCTGTTCGCCTCGCACGGCGGCGGCTACAACGCGCAGAAGCGCGCCTTCGACGAGGTGCGACCGGGTGAGGTCATCGTCATCGAGGCCCGTGGCGAGAGCGGATCCGGCACGCTCGGCGACATCCTGGCGCTGCGCGCACAGGCGCGCGGCTCGGCCGGTGTCATCACCGACGGCGGCGTGCGCGACGCCGACGCCGTCACCGCCGTGGGCATCCCGGTCTACACGGTGGGCGCCCACCCCGCCGTGCTCGGACGCCGCCACGTGCCCTGGGACATCGACGTCACGATCGCCTGCGGCGGCACCGTCGTGCAGCCCGGAGACGTCATCGTCGGCGACGCCGACGGCGTCATCGTCATCCCGCCCGCCCTGGTCGCGGAGGTCGTCGAGGCGGCCCTCGCCCAGGAGGAGGAGGATGCCTGGGTGGCGGACCGCGTGCGGGAGGGACATCCCGTCGACGGCCTCTTCCCGCCCAACGAGGAGTGGAAGGCGAGGTACCGCGCATGGCGCGAGACGAACTGACGAGCGAGCGGGGCGCCGAGCGCCTCGCCGACCTGAGCAAGTCGCAGCAGGCGTACCACTTCATCAAGGAGCGCATCGCGAGCGGCTTGTTCGCGCCCGGCCACCGCCTGGTGCTCGGCGGCATCGCGGGCGAGCTGGACATGAGCGTGGTGCCGGTGCGCGAGGCGATCCGGCAGCTCGAGGCCGAGGGGCTGGTGACCTTCGAGCGCAACGTCGGCGCGCGGGTCTCGATGGTCGACGACACGCAGTACCGCTACAGCATGCAGGCCCTGAGCATCCTCGAGGGGACGGCCACGGCCCTCGCCGCCCGCCGGCTCACGGCCGACGACCTGCGCCGGGCCCGCCGCATCAACGAACTGATGATCGAGACCCTCGACAGCTTCGACCCCCGCGCGTTCACGAGTCTCAACCACGAGTTCCACTCGACGCTGTTCTCGAAGTGCGCGAACCCCCGCATGCTCGAGCTCGTCGAGGCGGAGTGGGGCCGGCTCGGCCATCTGCGCGACTCGACCTTCAGCTTCGTCCCGGGCCGCGCCCAGGAGTCGGTGCACGAGCACGAGAACATCGTGCTGCTCATCGAGCAGGGCGCCCCCCTCGGCGAGATCGAGAAGGCGGCCCGCCGCCACCGCTCCGCCACGCTCGACGCCTACATGATCCACGAACACCCCGACGAAGCCCTCGGGCTTCCCGCCTTCTGACCCTTCGAGGAGGTCCCATGTCCGACACCACCGTCGCACTCGACACCCACCACGTGCCCGCCGATCTGCCCACGCGCATTCAGCACTACATCGACGGCGCCTTCGTCGACTCGATCGACGGCGACACGTTCGACGTGCTCGACCCGGTCTCGAACGAGGTGTACCTGGAGGCCGCCGCCGGCAAGAAGGCCGACATCGACCGCGCCGTCGCCGCCGCGCGCCGCGCATTCGACGAGGGTCCGTGGCCGCGGATGCTGCCGCGCGAACGCGCCCGCGTGCTCACCCGCATCGCCGACATCGTCGAGACCCGCGACGCCCGCCTCGCCGAGCTGGAGTCGTTCGACTCGGGGCTGCCGATCACGCAGGCGCTCGGCCAGGCGCGCCGCGCCGCCGAGAACTTCCGCTTCTTCGCCGACCTGATCGTCGCCCAGGCCGATGACACCTACAAGGTCCCGGGGCGCCAGATCAACTACGTGAACCGCAAGCCGATCGGCGTCGCGGGTCTCATCACCCCGTGGAACACCCCGTTCATGCTCGAGTCGTGGAAGCTCGCCCCCGCGCTCGCCACCGGCAACACCGTGGTGCTCAAGCCCGCCGAGTTCACGCCGCTGTCGGCATCGCTGTGGGCCGGCATCTTCGAGGAGGCCGGCCTGCCGCAGGGCGTCTTCAACCTCGTGAACGGTCTCGGCGAGGACGCCGGCGACGCCCTCGTGAAGCACCCGGACGTGCCGCTGATCTCCTTCACCGGCGAGAGCCGCACCGGCCAGATCATCTTCGGCAACGCGGCCCCGTTCCTCAAGGGTCTGTCGATGGAGCTCGGCGGCAAGAGCCCGGCGATCGTGTTCGCCGACGCCGATCTGGATGCCGCGATCGACGCGACCATCTTCGGGGTGTTCTCCCTCAACGGCGAGCGCTGCACGGCCGGCAGCCGCATCCTCGTCGAGCGCGGGATCTACGACGAGTTCGTCGAGCGCTACGCGGCACAGGCGAAGCGCGTGACGGTGGGCTACCCGCACGACCCCGCCACGGAGGTCGGCGCGCTCGTGCACCCGGAGCACTACGCGAAGGTCATGAGCTACGTCGAGATCGGCAAGTCCGAGGGGCGCCTGGTCGCGGGCGGGTCCCGTCCGGAGGGCTTCGAGACGGGCAACTTCGTGTCGCCGACGGTGTTCGCCGACGTCGCCCCCGACGCGCGTATCTTCCAGGAGGAGATCTTCGGCCCGGTCGTGGCGATCACGCCTTTCGACTCCGACGAGGAGGCCCTCGCCCTCGCCAACGGCGTGCGCTACGGACTCGCCGCCTACGTGTGGACGAACGACCTGAAGCGCGCCCACAACTTCGCGCAGGCGATCGACGCCGGCATGGTGTGGCTGAACTCCAACAACGTGCGGGACCTGCGCACTCCGTTCGGCGGCGTGAAGGCGTCCGGCCTCGGCCACGAGGGCGGCTACCGCTCCATCGACTTCTACACCGAGCAGCAGGCCGTGCACATCACTCTCGGCGAGGTGCACAACCCGACCTTCGGCAAGGGCGCGAGCACCCACCACTGACCCGGATGCCGCGGGCAGTCGCCGCGGCATCCCTTCTTCTTCCCACCATCGAGCAAGGACGCTGACATGACCAATCCCGAAGACCGCACCCTGACCTCGTCGGGCTTCTACGTCTCCCAGGAGGCGCCGATCCGCACCGACAACCCGGTGCCCACGCCGACCTCGCCGGCACCCGACATCCTGCGGTGCGCGTACATGGAGCTCGTCGTGACCGACCTCGCCGCGTCGCGCGAGTTCTACGTCGACGTGCTGGACCTCGTGGTCACCGAGGAGGACGAGAACACGGTCTACCTCCGCTCGATCGAGGAGTTCATCCACCACAACCTGGTGCTGCGTCAGGGCCCGGTCGCCGCCGTCGCCGCGTTCTCGTACCGCGTGCGCACGCCCGAGGACCTCGACCGCGCGGTCGCGTTCTACACCGAGCTCGGATGCCGCGTCGAGCGTCGTGCGGAGGGCTTCACGAAGGGAATCGGCGAGTCGGTGCGCGTCGAGGACCCGCTCGGCTTCCCGTACGAGTTCTTCTACGAGGTCGAGCACGTCGAGCGTCTCGCCTGGCGCTACGACCTGTACACCCCGGGCGCGCTCGTGCGTCTCGACCACTTCAACCAGGTCACCCCCGACGTGCCCCGCGCGGTCGCGTTCATGCAGGATCTCGGCTTCCGGGTGACCGAGGACATCCAGGACGACGAGGGCACCGTCTACGCCGCGTGGATGCGCCGCAAGCCCACCGTGCACGACACCGCCATGACCGGCGGCGACGGCCCCCGCATGCATCACGTCGCCTTCTCGACCCACGAGAAGCACAACATCCTCGCGATCTGCGACAAGCTCGGTGCCCTCCGCCGCTCCGACGCGATCGAGCGGGGACCGGGTCGCCACGGCGTCTCGAACGCGTTCTACCTCTACCTGCGCGACCCCGACGGCCACCGCGTCGAGATCTACACGCAGGACTACTACACGGGCGACCCCGACAACCCGGTCGTGACGTGGGACGTGCACGACAACCAGCGCCGCGACTGGTGGGGCAACCCCGTCGTGCCGTCGTGGTACACCGATGCGTCGCTCGTGCTCGACCTCGACGGCAACCCGAAGCCCGTCGTGGCACGCACGGACGCCTCGGAGATGGCGGTCACGATCGGCGCCGACGGCTTCTCCTACACGCGACGCGACGAGGAGAGCGTCGCCGCAGGCGAGTTCAAGCTCGGCGCGCAGCTGTAGCGTTCAGGGCGAGAGGAGACATCCGGATGCTGCCCCCCGAGGTCATCGCCTCGCTCGCCGAGGAGCTCGCGGTCGCCGACCGCGAGAAGCGTGTCGTGCCGCGCATCACGGCGCGCCACCCCGACGCGACCGTCGAGGACTCGTACGCGATCCAGGGCGTATGGCGCGACCGCAGCCTTGCGGCGGGCCGTCGCCTCGTCGGCCGCAAGATCGGGCTGACGTCGCGGGCGATGCAGCAGGCGACCGGCATCACCGAGCCCGACTACGGAGTGATGTTCGACGACACGGTGTGGGAGAGCGGCGCGACGATCCCGTTCGACGCGTTCTCGAACGTGCGCATCGAGGTCGAGCTGGCGTTCGTGCTGGCCGCCCCTCTCGAGGGTCCGCACTGCTCGGTGTTCGACGTGCTGCGGGCGACCGAGTACGTGACACCGGCACTCGAGGTGCTGAACTCCCACATCGAGCTCGACGGGCGCACGATCGTCGACACCATCAGCGACAACGCCGCCTACGGCGGCATGGTGCTGGGCGGGTCGCCGGTCGCCCCCGACGCTGTCGACCTTCGCTGGATCTCGGCCCTGCTGTACCGCAACGAGACGATCGAGGAGACCGGTGTCGCGGCCGGCATCCTCGGCCACCCCGCCCTCGGGGTGGCGTGGCTCGCGAACAAGCTGCACCAGCACGGCGCCCGGCTCGAGGCGGGGGAGATCATCCTGGCGGGCTCGTTCACCCGCCCGACGTGGATCTCGCGCGGCGACACCGTGCTCGCCGACTACGGACCGCTGGGGGTCATCTCGTGCCGCTTCGCCTGACCCCGACCCTGCGCGATGTGCTCGCGGCGCAGCGCGCCTCTTCGTCGCCGCGCGCACTGGCGGGCATCTGGGCCTGCACCGGCTCGCCGCTCGTCGCCGAGATCTGTGCGGGGTCGGGCCTGGACTGGGTGCTCATCGACATGGAGCACTCCCCCAACGGCCTCGCCGACGTGCTCGCGCAGCTGCAGGCGGTGGCGGCGTACCCCGTGACATCCGTCGTACGGGTGCCGATCGGCGACACCGTCACCATCAAGCAGGTGCTCGATCTCGGCGCGCAGACGGTGCTCGTGCCGATGGTGTCCTCGGCCGCGCAGGCCGCCGAGCTCGTCGCCGATGTGCGCTACCCGCCCCGCGGTCGCCGCGGCGTCGGCTCGGCGCTCGCCCGCTCGGCACGCTGGAACCGCGTCGACGACTATCTCGCCGACGCCGACCGGCACGTCTCGCTGTTCGTGCAGATCGAAACGGCCGAGGGCGTGGCCGCGGCCGCGGAGATCGCCGCGGTCGACGGCGTCGACGGTGTGTTCGTGGGTCCGAGCGACCTGGCGGCATCGATGGGCGTGCTCGGCCAGCAGACGCATCCCGATGTCGTGGCGGCCGTGCACCGGGCGTTCGACGCGGTCCGCGCGGCCGGGAAGCCGGTCGGCGTGAACGCGTTCGACCCGGCTGTCGCCGATGCCTACATCGCCACGGGCGCGTCGTTCGTGCTCGTGGGCGCCGATGTCACCCTGCTCGCCCGCGGTTCCGAGGCCCTCGCCGCCCGCTTCGTGCCGGGCGACGACGCGGCGCCCCGCGCCGGCTACTGACGCGTCGCTGACAGAAAGGGCGGGGGGTGTCGAGAACCCCCGGCGCTCTCGACACCCCCCGCCACCCCGCTACCCCCGGGTCGACGGTCCGCCGCGAATTGACACGAGCGGACTCCTCTGAATATACGAGCGCAGGCGGCCCGAGGGAAGGTGCTTACGTAACGATTCGATCGAGTGCCAGGATGCCCCGCAGCGTGGCACGCAGCCACACCCGGTACGACGACATCTCCCACCCGAGCTGGGCGAACTGGAGGTAGGTCTCCGCCGAGGTCGCGACGGTCACCCGGTCCACGAGATCCGCCGGGGTGTCCGGCCTTCCCGTGAGGCCCCGCACGACAGTGAGGACGTTGTCGCGATGGGCGCGGGCCGCGGCATCCATCTGATCCCGGGCCCGGTCATCGGACGCGGACGCCTGCGCCCACACGATCGCGTAATGCGCGAAGTGCGGCACGGCGGCGCACGCGAGGTCGAGGAAGCGCTCGAGGCGCTCACCGGGGTCGGCGATGGCGGACATGTCGAGCTCGGCGAGCGCGCCGCGCAGGTCGGGGGCGCGGCCGAATGCACCGGCCCTCATCACCGCCATCAGGAGATCGAACTTCGACGAGAACCTCTGGAACACGAGATTCTCGGAGACATCCGCCTCGGCGGCGATCGCGGCGATCGTCGTGCCCGGCCAGCCCCACTCGTCGAAGTGGCGCGCCGCGGCTTCGAGGATCCGTCTGCTGCGCTCTTCGGCTGCCTTGCGCCGGCCCGACGAGTCGTAGGCCCGCTTGGTGGCGACCTCACTCATTACTGCTGTCCTTCCGCCCGCGGCGTGGGACCACTCTGCCACGCGCACCCGGGAGGGAGCCGACCGTAGGGTTGCGTCAGGAT
>NZ_LMPK01000018.1:18338-21239 GCF_001423825.1 Microbacterium sp. Leaf351 | reverse complement strand
CCTCCGCGACCTCCGGGGCGACATCGCCGTAGACGATCGACTTGCCGGTCTCGGGATCCCGCTCGCGGGTGACGCCGACATCGAGCACCGCCGCACCCGGCTTCACATGCTCGGCGCGCACGAGGTGGGCCACGCCCGCCGCGGCGACGATGACGTCGGCCTGCCGCAGGTGCGCTCCGAGGTCCCGCGTGCCGGTGTGGGTGAGGGTCACCGTCGCGTTGATCTCGCGGCGGGTGAGCAGTAGACCGATCGACCGGCCGATCGTGACGCCGCGGCCGACGACCGCGACATCCTTGCCGTTCAGGTCGTAGCCGTTGCGCTGCAGCAGCTCGATGACCGCCCGCGGCGTGCACGGGAGGGGGCTGGTGATCGTGCCGTTGACGTTGAGCACGAGGCGGCCGAGGTTGGTCGGATGCAGCCCGTCGGCGTCCTTCGCGGGGTCGATGCGCTCGAGCACCCGCTCGGTGTCGAGGTGCCCGGGGAGCGGGAGCTGCACGATGTAGCCGTGGCACGCCGGGTCGGCGTTGAGCGCGTCGATCGCCGCTTCCACATCGTCCTGCGTGGCGTCGCCCGGCAGTTCGACGTGGAGTGAGGCCATGCCGATCGCCTCCGCCTCGCGGTGCTTCATGCCGACGTAGAGCTGGGAGGCGGGGTCGGCGCCGACGAGCACGGTCGCGATGCCGGGCACCACGCCCTGCGCGGCGAGCGCGGCCACGCGCACCCGCAGCTCGTCCTTGATGGCGGCGGCGGTGGCCCTGCCGTCGAGTCGTTCTGCTGTCACGGGTCGTCCTTTCGTGGCGCGGGGGCCACAGCCCCCGCGCCCGGAAGCGGATTTACTGCTGCAGGCCGTCGTAGAGCGGGAAGGCCGCGGTGAGGGCAGCGACGCGGGTGCGCAGCGCCTCGAGGTCGGCGCCGGGCACGAGCGCGAGCGCGATGATGTCGGCGACCTCGGTGAACTCGGCGTCGCCGAAGCCGCGGGTCGCGAGCGCCGGGGTGCCGATGCGCAGGCCCGAGGTGACCAGCGGCGGACGCGGGTCGTTGGGCACCGCGTTGCGGTTGACGGTGATGTGGATCTCGTGCAGCAGGTCTTCGGCCTGCTTGCCGTCGAGCTCCGCGTTGCGGAGGTCGACGAGCACGAGGTGCACGTCGGTGCCGCCGGAGCGCACGGTGATGCCGGCGCCGGCGACGTCGGCCTGGCTGAGCCGGTCGGCGATGAGGGCCGCACCGCGCACGGTGCGCTCCTGGCGGTCCTTGAACTCCGGTGTGCCGGCGAGCTTGAACGCGGTGGCCTTCGCGGCGATCACGTGCATGAGCGGGCCGCCCTGCTGGCCCGGGAAGACGGCAGAGTTGATCTTCTTCGCGAGCTCGGCGTCGTTGGTGAGGATGAAGCCCGAGCGGGGGCCGCCGATGGTCTTGTGCACGGTCGAGGAGACGACGTGCGCGTGCGGAACGGGCGAGGGGTGCACGCCCGCGGCGACGAGCCCGGCGAAGTGGGCCATGTCGACCCAGAGGAGTGCGCCGACCTCGTCGGCGATCGCACGGAAGCGCGCGAAGTCGAGGTGGCGGGGGTAGGCGGACCAGCCGGCGATGATGACCTTCGGCTGGTGCTCGACCGCGAGACGGTGCACCTCGTCCATGTCGATGAGCGAGGTCTCCGGGTCGACGCCGTAGGCGACGATGTTGTAGAGGCGGCCCGAGAAGTTGATCTTCATGCCGTGAGTGAGGTGGCCGCCCTGGTCGAGCGAGAGGCCGAGCAGCGTGTCGCCGGGGCGGGCGATCGCGTGCAGCACGGCGGCGTTCGCGGTGGCGCCCGAGTGGGGCTGCACGTTGGCGAACTCGGCACCGAAGAGCGCCTTGGCGCGGGCGATCGCCAGCTCCTCGGCGACGTCGACCTCCTCGCAGCCGCCGTAGTAGCGACGTCCGGGGTAGCCCTCGGCGTACTTGTTGGTCAGCACCGAGCCCTGCGACTGCAGCACCGAGACGGGAACGAAGTTCTCGGAGGCGATCATCTCGAGGTAGCCCTGCTGACGCGCGAGCTCTCGGTCGAGCACCTGCGCGATCTCGGGGTCGACCTCGGCGAGCGGGGCGTTGAAGTACGAATCGGTCATGGCGATCTCCTGACGACGGTTCGGAAAAAAGGGGTTCCGTATCGGCCCAGGCGTGCGGTCGATAACCGTGTCGGTCGCTCCCCGGTGGTGTCCCACCTCAACGCCAGTCGCGACGGGTCGAGCATATCGGATCGGAGGGTCTGGGCGAGGCATCCGTAGTTTGTTAGGGTTCCTTACATGACGAATGCCGCGCTGCTCCCCCGCCCGCTCGTCACCCGGGTCGCCGGCACCGCGCCGTGGCGCGGCGTCGCGGCGCCCGAGCCGGGCGCCCACGGGGTGATCGTCACGCGCCACCCGGGGGCCGCGGAGTCGTACCGGCTCCGGGTCGACGAGTCCGGCATCGAGATCTCCGCCGCCGACGACGCGGGCGTGTTCTACGCCGGTCGCACCCTCGCGCAGCTCGCCACCCGCGACCACGAGGGCTGGGTCGTGCCCGCCATCGAGATCGAGGATGCCCCGCGGTTCCGGCACCGCGGGTTCATGCTCGACGTCGCGCGCCACTTCTTCCCGGTCGAGGTCGTGACGGCCCTCATCGACCGGCTCAGCGACCTGAAGCTCAACGTGCTGCACCTGCATCTGAGCGACGACCAGGGCTGGCGCCTGGCGATGGCGACGCGGCCCCTCCTCACCGAGCGCGCGAGCGCGACAGCGGCCCTCGGCGATGCGGGCGGCTTCTACACGGCCGACGACTACCGCACGATCGTCGCCCACGCGACCTCCCGGCACATGACCGTCGTGCCCGAGATCGACATGCCCGGACATACCCACGCCGTCTCGCTCGCCTACCCCGACA
>NZ_LMPK01000018.1:17569-18321 GCF_001423825.1 Microbacterium sp. Leaf351 | reverse complement strand
GCCGACACGCGACGAGCCGTACACCGGGTTCGCGGTGGGGTTCTCGTCGCTGCGCACCGACCTCGAGGAGACGTACGACTTCGTGCGCGACGTCGTCGGCGAGCTCGCCGCGCTGACCCCCGGCCCCTACCTGCACCTCGGCGGCGACGAGGCGCTCGGCACCGACCGCGCCGACTTCGACCGATTCGTCGCACGCGCCGCCCGGCTCGTGATCGATGCCGGCAAGATCCCGGTCACCTGGCACGAGGCGGGAACGACGCCCGACCTGCCGGAGGGCACCGTCGGGCAGTACTGGGGCTTTCGCACCCCGATCGAGGGGATGGACGAGAAGGCCCGCGGATTCGTGCGACGCGGGGGCCGCGTCATCCTCTCTCCGGCCGACGCGATCTACCTCGACATGAAGCCCGACGCCGACGAGCCGCTCGGCCTCACCTGGGCTGACGGCCCGACGAGCCTCGAACGCTCGTACGACTGGGACCCGGCGGAGGTCGTCCCCGGCGTCGCCGAAGCGGACATCCTCGGGGTCGAGGCCGCGATGTGGACCGAGACGGTGCGCACCGCCGCCGACATCGACCGCCTCATCTGGCCGCGGCTCGCGTCGGCGGCCGAGAAGGCGTGGTCACCGCGCGGCATCGACGCGGCCGACTTCCACGGGCGGGTCGCGCGCATCGCGTGGCGTCCGCTCGGAGGCGTCTCATGACGAGCACGGTGATCCACTCGGCCCGGCTCGTCACGGCCGGAGTCGAGACCGC
>NZ_LMPK01000018.1:14485-17520 GCF_001423825.1 Microbacterium sp. Leaf351 | reverse complement strand
GGTCGACGCGACGGATGCCGCCGGCCCCGGTGCCGTGCTCACGCCCGGGTTCCTCGACCTGCACGGGCACGGCGGCGCGGGTCACGCCTACGACGACGGCCCCGACGACGTGCGGGCGGCACGCGCCCTGCACCGTGCGCACGGCACGACCCGGGCGGTGGTCTCCCTCGTGACCGCGCCGCCGCCGCTGCTCGCCCGCCGCGCCGCGATGGTGGCGGAGCTGACCCGCACCGATGCCGACATCCTCGGCTCGCACCTCGAGGGCCCCTTCCTCGCTCCCGCCCGGCGCGGCGCCCACGAAGCGGCCCTCCTCACGCCGCCGACCGCGCATCTGCTCGACGCGTTCCTCGCCGCGGGCGACGACACGATCGTGCAGGTGACGCTCGCCCCCGAACTCCCCGGCGGGCTTGACGCCGTGCGACGCCTCGTGTCAGCGGGGGTCGCGGTCGCCGTCGGACACACCGAGGCCGGGTGGGATGAGGCATCCGCCGCCTTCGACGCCGGCGCGAGCCTCGTCACCCACGCGTTCAACGCCATGCCCGGGCTCGGCCACCGCGCGCCGGGGCCGCTGGGGGCGGCACTGGCCCGCGACGGTGTCACGATCGAGGCGATCGCCGACGGCGTGCACGTGCACCCCGCGCTGATCCGCGTGCTGATGGATGCCGCACCCCGACGCGTCGCGCTCATCACCGACGCGATGGCGGCCGCGGGCTCCGGCGGCGGGCGGTACCTGCTCGGCGCGCTCGACGTCGACGTGACCGACGGCGTCGCACGCCTCGCCGGGGACGGCACGATCGCCGGCTCCACCCTCACGCAGGACGCCGCGCTGCGCACCGCTGTCGCCGCGGGCGTCTCCCTTCCCGTCGCGGTCGAGGCCCTCACCGGGGCGCCCGCCCGCGCGATCGCCCGCGACGACCTCGGCGCGCTCGCACCGGGCCGCCTCGCCGATGCTGTGCTGCTCGATGCGCGCCTCACCGTGCGCGGCGTCTGGACGGCGGGCGCGAATCTAGACTTGACGGCGTGAGTTCTCCGACCGACGCGCCGCTTCCCGCGGGCACCCGCCCCGCCCTGACGCCGCTCGACCTGCTGGCGTTCCTGTGCGAGATCATCGCGTTCGTCGTGCTCGCCTTCTGGGGCTTCGCCGCCTGGCCGTTCCCGTGGAACATCGTCGTCGGCATCGGCGCGCCCGTCGTGGCGATCCTGCTGTGGGCGCTCTTCGTCAGCCCCCGCGCGGTGCTGCGGGTGCACCCGTTCGTGCGCGCCGCCGTCGAGCTGCTCGTCTACGTGAGCGCCACGATCGCCTTCTGGTCGATGGGGCTCGCGTGGGTCGGCCTCGGCTACGGCATCGTCGCGGTGACGGTCGGACTCATCGCGGGCCTGCGGCGCCTGGGATGAGCGCGGCCGACGTCGTCGCCCGGCTGCAGCAGACGCTGCCCGGCCGCGTCGACGTGAGCGTCGCCGCCCGTGAGGCCGCCCGTGCGGACGCGTCGGGCCACGCGGCATCCGCCCCGCCGCTGTGCGTCGTCGAGGCCCGATCGGTCGCCGACGTGCAGCAGGTGCTGCGCATCGCGAGCGCCACCGGCACCCCCGTCGTCACCCGTGGCGCCGGCACGGGTCTCGCGGGCGGCGCGAACGCCGGCGGCGGCGAGATCGCCCTGTCGGTGCGCCACATGGACCGGGTGCTCGAGGTGCGGCCCGACGACCTCATCGCCGTCGTCGAGCCGGGCATCGTCAACGCCGACCTCGACGCCCATCTCGCCCCGTACGGCCTGTGGTGGGCGCCCGACCCGGCCTCCCGCGCGATCTC
Organism: Microbacterium sp. Leaf351; assembly: GCF_001423825.1. Lineage (NCBI taxonomy): Bacteria > Bacillati > Actinomycetota > Actinomycetes > Micrococcales > Microbacteriaceae > Microbacterium > Microbacterium sp. Leaf351. The sequence continues at coordinate 15,713 of NZ_LMPK01000018.1, read as the reverse complement.
GACCGTGGGCGGCAACATCGCGACCGGCGCCGGCGGCCTGCTGTGCGCGAAGTACGGCGTCGTGCGCGACGCGGTGCTCGGGGTCGACGCGGTGCTCGCCGACGGCACCCTGCTGCACCTCGGCCACCGCACCGTGAAGGGCGTCACCGGCTACGACCTCACATCGCTGCTCATCGGGTCGGAGGGAACCCTCGGCGTCATCGTCGGCGCGACCCTGAAGCTGCGCCGTCGCGTGCCCGGCGAGGTCTCGACGATCGCGGCGGTGTTCGCCGACGTGCGCACCGCTGCCGCGGCGTCCGCCGCCGTCACGGCCGCCGGAGTGCAGCCCGCCATCATGGAACTGATGGATGCCGCGAGCCTCGCGGCCGTGCACGACCTGCTCGAGCTCGCGCCGCCGCCCGCGGGCGCCGCGCAGCTGACCATCCAGACCGACGGCCCCGCGGCCGCCGCCGAGGCCGCCGAGGTCGCGCAGATCCTCGCGGCGCACGGCGGCGAGGTCGAGGTGACCACCGACGCCGCCCGCGGCGAGGAGCTGCTGCGCATCCGCCGGTCGATGCACCCCGCGATGGCGCGGCTCGGCACGACCCTCATCGAGGATGTCTCGGTGCCCCGCTCGCAGCTGGCGGCGATGTTCGACGAGATCGCGGCCGTCGAGGCGCGCTACGGACTGCGCATCCCCGCGGTCGCGCATGCCGGTGACGGCAACCTGCACCCCAACTTCATCTTCGACGGACCCGAGGTGCCCCCGGCGGTCTGGGAGGCGGCGGACGCGCTGTTCCAGGCGGCGCTGCGGCTCGGCGGCACCCTCACCGGCGAGCACGGCGTCGGCGTGCTGAAGCGCCGGTGGCTGCGCGACGAGCTCGGCGACGCCCAGTGGCAGCTGCAGCAGCGCGTGCGGCAGGCGTTCGATCCGGCCGGCATCCTCAACCCGGGGAAGGTGTTCGAGCCGGCCCCCGAGATCCGGGTGAGCGCCGGCGTCGTGATCGACGAGCACGGCCGGGCGGTCGTGGTGCGCAAGGCCGGTGCGGTCGTGTTCCAGCAGCCGGGCGGGAAGCCCGAGGCCGGCGAGGACGCCACGACGGCGCTCGTGCGGGAGATCGCGGAGGAGATCGGCGTGCACGTCGACCCGGCGCAGGTCGAGCCGCTCGGAGTGTTCCGCGATCTAGCGGCGAACGAGCCCGGCCACACGGTCGTGGCCGACGCGTTCCGGGTGCGGGTGCGCCATGCC
>NZ_LMPK01000018.1:12577-14417 GCF_001423825.1 Microbacterium sp. Leaf351 | reverse complement strand
GAGCGGCTCCGGTCACAGACCCTGCCAGGCCGGCTTGTTCGCCCAGGCGTAGCGGTAGTAGTCGGCGTCGCCCAGCGCCGACGCCGCAGCCTCGTCGATCACGACCGTGGCGTGCGGGTGCAGCTGGATCGCCGACCCGGGCACCGAGGCCGACAGCGGTCCCTCGACCGCGCCGGCGACCGCCGCCGCCTTGCCCTCGCCGAACGCGAGGAGCACCAGGTGGCGCGCCCGCAGGATCGTGCCGAGTCCCTGCGTGATGCAGTGCATCGGCACGTCGTCCGGGGACGCGAAGAAGCGCGCGTTGTCGCGCCGCGTCTGCGCCGTCAGGGTCTTCACGCGCGTGAGCGAGGCGAACGACGAGCCCGGCTCATTGAAGCCGATGTGCCCGTCGGAGCCGATGCCGAGGATCTGCAGATCCACCCCGCCCGCCTCGGCGATCGCCCGTTCGTAGTCGGCGCCGGCGTGCGCGATGCCCTCGAGCGCCCCGTCGGGCGTGCGCACCCGGTCGGGGTCGAGGCCCAGCGGCTCGACCACCTCGCGCGTGATGACCGCGCGGTACGACTCGGGATGCCCCGGCTCGAGCCCGACGTACTCGTCGAGCGCGAAGCCGCGCACCCGCGACACATCGAGGTCGGCAACGAGCCGCGCGAGGGCGCGGTAGACCGGCAGCGGCGTGGAACCGGTCGCGAGCCCCAGCACCGCGTCGGGCGTGCGGGCGATGAGGGCGGCGATCTCGCGGGCGACGAGGGAGCCCGCGGCATCCGCGTCGGGGAGGATCACGATCTCAGCCATGGGTCATCGTCTTCCGGGTCGCGGCGGCGCCGACGAGCGCCGCACCGAAGGCGGGTGCCGGCGAGGCCGGGGGCAGCAGACGCAGCCGGGCGGGCACGTCGAGGGAACGGAGGAATCCGGATGCCGCGGTGCCCTCGTCGAGCGCCGCCTGCACCGGCACGGTGAGGCGCTCGCGCAGGGCGGTCAGCCCGCCGCCGAGCACGACGGTGTCGACGTCGCACGTCAGCACCAGCAGGCGCACGGCGGCGGCGACGCCGCGCGCGAGGCCGTCGCGCAGCTCGACCGCCCGCGGATCGCCGGCGTCGGCAGCGTCGAACACGTCGCGCACCGGCAGCACGGCCGCGCGCCCCCACCTCTCGGCGATCGCCCCGCCTCCGGCGAGGGCCTCGATGCATCCGCGCTGGCCGCAACGGCACGCGGGCCCGCGCGGATCGATGGACACGTGGCCCACCTCGCCCGCCGCCCCCCGTGCACCGCGCCACAGGTCGCCGTCGACGACGATGCCGGCGGCCACGCCCGTGCCGAGGTTCAGGTAGGCCATGCTGCGGTCGAGCCGTTCGATCGCGTAGGCGCCGAGCGCGGCCGCCTTCACGTCGTTCTCTACCCGCACCGGCGTGCCGAGCACAGACGCGACGACGGATGCCACCTCCAGCCGCTCGAGCCCCAGATTGACCGCGTGCGCGACCCGCTCGCCGCGGTCGTCCACCTGGCCCGGAAGCCCGACCCCCACCGAGGCGAACGACGCGACGGCGACGCCGAGCTCGCCGGCGAGGTCGTGCACCGTGTCGACGATCGTGCGAACGACGCCCTCCGGGCCCACTCGCGTCGGGCGGCGCACCCGCACGACCACCTCCCCGGTCGCGTCGTCGACGGCGACGGCGTCGGTCTTCGTACCGCCGACGTCGAGGCCCACCCTCATGAGGCGCCTCCCCCGCGAGGAGGGGCGCTGCGCGGCATCCGGGTCATCCCTTGACCGCCCCCGACACGAGGCCCGCGGCCATGCGCCGCTGCACGATCAGGAAGAACACGATCACGGGGATCGCCATGA
>NZ_LMPK01000018.1:7612-12546 GCF_001423825.1 Microbacterium sp. Leaf351 | reverse complement strand
CCAGATCGGCAGCGTCTGCGATTCGGGGCGGGTCATGATCACGAGCGCGAACACGAACTCGTTCCACGCCTGGATGAACGCGAACACGCCGGTGGCGACGAGTCCCGGGGCGAGCAGGGGGAACGTCACCCGCCAGAACGCGCCGGTACGGCTGCAGCCGTCGATCATCGCCGCCTCCTCGAGGTCGGCGGGGATGCCGGCGACGAACCCCCGCAGGGTCCAGATCGTGAACGGCAGCACGAGCGCGATGTAGACGAGCGACAGCCCGATCATCGTGTTCACGAGGTGCCAGCCGTCGAGCACGCGGAAGGTCGAGATGATCATCGACTCCGCAGGGATCATCTGCACGACGAGCACCGTCACGATGATCGCGGTGCGCCCGCGGAAGCGGAACCGCGACAGCACGATCGCCGCGAGGAAGGCGAAGACGAGGGCGGCGGCGACCGTCACGACCGTCACGACGACGCTCGTGAGCAGGGCCGCGCCGAAGCCGCTGGAGCCGAGCGCGGTGACGTAGTTCTGCACCGTGAACAGGTCGGGCCACAGGTGCGGGGTGTCGCTCTTGATGGCGGACCCCGGCAGCAGCGAGGTGTTGACCATCCAGTAGACGGGGAAGATCGAGCACGCGATCACGACGACCGCGGCGGCGTTCAACAGCACGCGGGAGGTGCGTCGGCGGGCGAGGGCGCTCACGCGCGGTCCTCCTTGAGCATGGAGCGGATGTAGTACGCCGAGAGGGCGAGCATGATGACGACGAGGATGACGCTGATCGCCCCGCCCGCGCCGAGGTCGCCCGAGGCCATCGAGACGCTGTAGATGTAGACGCCGATCGTGTTCGTGTCGGCGCGCACGCCGCCCACCGTCTGCAGGGCGTAGATCTGCGCGAACACGCGCAGATCCCAGATGATCTGCAGGATCAGCAGCACCGTGAGGATCGAGCGGAGGTAGGGGAAGACCACGAGGCGGAACCGCTGGAGCCCGCCGGCCCCGTCGAGCGCGGCCGCCTCGAGCACCTCATCGGGCACCTGGGTGAGACCGGCGTAGACGGTGAAGGCGACGAACGGCACGGCGCCCCACGTGATGATGATGGCGGCGACCGTGAAGAAGCTCACCGGGTCGATCAGCCAGCTGTGGCCCGTCCAGTCCTGGCCCGTCACCCGGGTGAGCACCCAGTTCACGAGACCGTACTGGGTGTCGAAGATCCAGCCCCACACGATCGTGGCGGTGAGGGCCGGCATCGCCCAGGCGAGCAGCAGTGCGACCGAGACGGCGGTGCGCATGACCGCGCGCAGCTTCGTCATGAGCACCGCGATCAGCACGCCGAGGATCATGGTGGCGGTCACGCTCACGACGCACAGCACGACGCTGCGGGCGAGCACGGTCCAGAACTCGGGGTCGCTGAGCACCCGCGCGTAGTTCTCGAGGCCGACGAACAGCGGCGGCTTCCCGAAGATCTGCTCGCGCCCGAACTTCTGGAACGACATCACGATCAGCTGCACCAGCGGCCAGCCGATGAACACGGCCAGCATGATGAACGCCGGCAGCAGCAGCACCCACGGGGTGCGGGAACGGCGGCGCCGGACGGGCGGCGCGGAGCGGGCGGAGCCGCCGGACGCGGCATCCGTCACCGTCGGGGCGAGCTGGGTGGTCATCGCGCGCCTCCTCTCGTCGGGGGTCGGGGGGGGAATCCGGGCAGGGAACGGGGCGCCCCGCGATGCGGGGCGCCCCGGGGTGGGTCATCCGTTGAGGATGCTGTCGATCTGCTGGTCGAGCGCCGTCGCCAGGGTCTTCGCGTCGCCGCCATTGGCCAGCTGCACGAAGAAGTCCTGGAGGATGCCCTTGGCCTCGACGTCCGCCCACTTGGGCGAGGCCGGGGTGAGCTTCGCGTTGGCGGCCGCCGAGGCGATCACCTTCGCGAGCTCGGGCGTGGCCGCGGCGACCTGGCCGCCGAGCGACGTGCGCGCCGGCACGAGCCCCGCCTTGGCGAGCAGGCCCTGGTAGTCGGTGCCGAGCATGATCTCGAGCGCCTTCTTGGCCAGGTCCTGGTGCTGCGACTTCGCGGCGATGCCGATGTTCGAGCCGCCCGCGAAGACGGGGGCGACACCGCCGCCGGCGCCCGGGAGGGCGAAGTAGCCGGTCGTGTTGGCGAGAGCCGTGGGCGCCTTGTTCTCGTCGGCGACGATCGACCAGTACGCCCAGCTGGGGGCGGAGTAGGTCGCGGCCTTCTCGGTGCGGAAGGGCACCCAGCCGTCGGTCTCGTCGCCGTCCTTGGGGGCGAGCGAGGTCTTCATGAGCTCCTGCACCTGCTGGAGGCCCTTCACCGACGCGTCGCTCTCGAACTGGGCGGTCCACTTGCCGCTCGAGTCCTGCGTGGCGATGTCGCCGCCGTTGGCCCAGATGAACGGCAGCGCGTTGTACCAGTCCTTCCCGGGGAAGTACACGCCCGAGACGCCAGGGAGCTTCTGGGCGAGGGTCTGCGCATTCGAGATGTACTGATCGAGCGTCGTCGGCACTGACACGCCCGCCTGCTGGTACTGGGCCGTGTTGTAGAACACGACGCGGGCACCGGAGTAGTACGGGGCGGCGTAGAGCGTGCCGTCGTACGTCCCGGCCTCGACGAAGCCGGGGAGCAGGTCGCTGCCGCCCAGCTGGTCCTTGATGTCGTCGAGCGAGGCGAGGGCGCCGCTCGAGGTGAAGGCGGCGGCCTGGGTGTTGCCCATCTCGACGATGTCGGGGGTGTCGTTCGACGACAGGCTCGTGGTGAGCTTGTCGACGAGGCCCGTCCACTGCTGCTGTTCGATGACGAGCGTCGAACCGGGGTTCTGCGCCTCGAACGTCTTCACGAGGTAATCGCGGGCTTCCTGGGGGGTGTCCGTTCCGACGAGCCAGACGCGGATCTGCGCAGGGCCGCTGGAGGTCGACCCGCCGCTGCCGCTGCCGGCGCAGCCGCTGAGCGCGAGGGCCGCGGCGCCGAGGAGGGCGACCGCTCCGAGGGACTTCTTCATGGGTGTCCTTCTGTGTTCTCTCTGGTGTGGTGGGTGGTGGCGACGGATGCCGCCTGCTTCCTGGTCGACCGCCGGCTACGAGACTCCGAGCCGGGCGGTCAGCACCATGACGGCGGCGCCGCGCAGGACGATGTCCGCGCCTTGCGCCGTCATCCGCACCCGCACGCCCTCATGGAAGGGCGCGAGCGTTCGGGTGCGGAGGGCCTCGGCGGTGGCCTGCGCAAGCACACCGCCGAGGAGTTCAGTGGGGCCGGAGAGCACGATCTCCGACAGGTCGAGCACCCCGACGACGGGGGCGAGCGCGATGCCGAGCCGTTCGCCCGCCTCACGCAGCACGGTGTCGCCCGCGGCCGGGTCGGCGGCGATGCGCGCCTCGATCGCGGGCACGGCAAGCCACGCCTCGAGGCAGCCGACCTTGCCGCACGCGCACACGGGGCCGCCGTCGGTGCCGACGGTGACGTGTCCGAGCTCGCCCGCGGCGAAGCGGGCGCCGCGCATGGGCTGGCCCCCCGCGAGCAGTCCCGAGCCGACACCGCGTCCGACCTTGACCAGCAGCACGTCGTCGCCCGCGCCGCCGAACGTGTACTCAGCGAGCACGGCGGCGTTCGCGTCGTTGGCGACGAGCACGGGCAGGTCGAGGGCGGCGTTCAGGGCGCCCTCGAGGTCGAAGCCGGCCCATCCGAGGTTGGGGGCGGTGAGCACGATGCCGCGGTCGTCGACGACGCCCGGGGTGCCGACGCCGACGCCGAGCACGGGGGCGTGGGCCTCGCCGACGAGCTGGCGGGCGAGGTCGATGACGGTGGGGAGCACCTCGGCGGGGTCGGACGGATGCGGCCGCTCGGCGCGCGCGACGATGTCGCCGTCGAGGGTGAGCACCGCACCGAGGAAGACGTCGGCACCGGAGAGGTCGAGGCCGACGATGCGGTGCCCGTCGCGGTGGATGTCGACGAGGATCGCGGGCTTTCCGGGCCGGGAGTCCTCCCGCACGCCCTTCTCGATCATGAGCCCGTCGCCGATGAGCTCGGCGACGAGGTCGGAGATGGTGACGCGGGTGAGGCCGGTCTCCCGCGAGAGGTCGGCCCGGCTCATCGCGCCCTGGTGGTAGAGCGTCTGGAGGACGAGGGATCGATTGTGGGCGCGCGCGTGCTCGGGGAGCACCTTGACGCCCGACCGGAGGGCACGACCGGGGGCGAAGGCGAGAGCACTTGCTCCCTCGTGCCCGGAGGGGCTGCGCGGGACATCCGTCGTCGTCATGTTTGTTAGTACACCTTACGAACAAACTTGACGCAAGCATTTCCTTCCCGCGCCGCCGACGATTAACACAACCGTTACGTGGCCGTGCCGGCGCCACGGTCCTGTGGGGAACGATGCACACGCTCCCGCGCCAGCCCGTAGCCTGACCCGGTCTGGAGGTCAGAGACATGCCCGCTTCCCCCCGCCGCGGCGCCCGCAACGGCGCGGTCGCCGCACTCCTCCTCGTGGTCGTCCTCCTCGCCGCCGGGTGCACCGGAACCGCGGCGCCCGCCTCTTCCGGCACCGCTGTCGACCAGCCCGGCGACGCGGGCCAATCGACCGCCGAGGCCTGCGCGCTCGTCGCGTCGACGATCGCCGACGTGGGGAGCGGAGTCTCCGAGCAGAGCGACGCGCAGGCCGCGGCATCCGCTCTCGCCGACGCCTCGGCGCGCCTGCGCGACACCCAGCCGCAGATCACGAACGACGCGGTCGCGGCGGCCGTGGTGCCGCTCATCGAGCTCTACGCGTCGGTCGGCGACGCCATGACCGCGATGGCCGCCGGAGACGCGAGCAAGCTCGACGACCTCGCCGGACTCTCCGCCGACATGCAGGGCGCGCTCGGGCGGTTCGGCGAGGTCTGCGGCGTGTCCTGACCCCCTGCCCGGTGTGATGCGAATGTGACCTCACCGGGCATTT
>NZ_LMPK01000018.1:0-7602 GCF_001423825.1 Microbacterium sp. Leaf351 | reverse complement strand
CCGCGCACACGCCGGAGCCCGAGTACGCCTGGGCGCCAGCCGAGCCGCCGCGTGCGCGCCGTCGCCTGGGCTGGTGGATCGGTGCGCCGGCCGTCGCGCTCGCCGTCGTCGCGGTCGTCGCCGCATCGCTCGTGCTCATCGCTCCGGGCACCGCCGTCGCCGGTGTCACCGTCGGCGGGATGACGCCGGGGTCCGCCGCCGCCGCCATCACCCAGCGACTCGCCGAGACCACGGTCGACATCACGACGTCGGCGGGCACCGTCTCGGTCACCGGTGCCGATCTGGGCGCGACGGTGAACGCCACCGAGATCGCCTCGTCGGTGTTCGAGACCCGCCCGGCATGGAACGTCACCCAGTGGAACGGCACCCCGGTCGCGGTGAACGTGACCGTCGACGCGGCAGCCGTGCACAAGGTGCTCGCGGCCGCGGCCCCCGACCAGAACACCGAGCCGACCGATGCATCGGTCGGCTTCGACAGCGCATCCGGCGCGTACACCGTGACCCCGGCGGTCGCAGGCTCCGGCCTCGACGCGACCGCCGTGACGGCCGCCCTCGTGAGCGCCTTCACCGACGGTCGCTCAGCGACGACGATCTCGGGCCAGCGCGTGCCGCTCAGCCCCGCGGTGACCACGGATGCCGCCACCGCCGTGGCCTCGAACCTCAACCATGTGCTCTCCACGGCCGGCTTCTACGTCGGCGAGGAGCGCACGGTCCCGCTCGACGCCGCGACGGTCGCCTCGTGGCTGACGGTCAGCGACGCGAACGGCGCCCTCACGGTGACCGCCGACCGCACCGGCATCCAGAAGGCCGTCGACGGACTCGCCGCGGCGGTCGACACCGCGCCCGTGAACGCCAAGATCATCACCGACCTCCAGGGCAAGCAGCTGGGCACCGAGAACGACGGTACGAATGGCCGCTCGATCGGCGACACCACCGGCATCGCCGCAGCCTTCGCGTCGCAGCTCGGGTCGGCCACCACATCCCCCGACGCCGGCGTCTACCGTCTCCAGGTCGCCGAGACCGCGTTCCAGACCGAGACGGTGAGCCGCAACATCGACGTCAACCTGACCACCCTCACCACGACGCTCTACGAGAACGGGCAGGTCGTCGCGAGCTACCCGGTCTCCCCCGGCAAGCCGTCCACGCCGACCTCGACGGGCAACTTCCGTATCTACGCGCACATCGCACTGCAGGACATGGGGTGCACGGCGACCTCGACCTATTGCACCAAGAACGTGCCGTGGGTCTCCTACTACAACGGGGACGAGGCGCTGCACGGCGCCTACTGGCACAACGAGTTCGGCATCCGCGGCGTCAGCCACGGCTGCGTGAACATGCGCATCCCCGACGCGAAGTTCGTCTACACCTGGGCGCCGATCGGCACGCAGGTCAGCGTGCACTACTGAGCCCGGGTCGAACCCCTGTCACGACGAAGGGGCGGATGCTGCGGCATCCGCCCCTTCGTCGTGACGTCTCAGGCGCCCAGGCGCGCCTTGAGGTTCGCGTCGATCGTCGAGAGGAAGTCCTCGGTGGTCTGCCAGGCCTGCTCAGGGCCGACGAGCATCGCGAGGTCCTTGGTCATGGCGCCCGACTCGACCGTGGTGATCACGACGTCCTCGAGGGTGGCCGCGAACTCGATGAGGGGCTGGTTGCCGTCGAGCACGCCACGGTGCTGCAGGCCGCGCGTCCACGCGAAGATCGAGGCGATCGGGTTGGTGGAGGTGGGCTTGCCCTGCTGGTGCTGGCGGTAGTGACGCGTGACGGTGCCGTGCGCGGCCTCCGCCTCGACGATCTTGCCGTCGGGGGTGGTGAGCACGGAGGTCATGAGGCCCAGCGAGCCGAAGCCCTGCGCGACGGTGTCGGACTGCACGTCACCGTCGTAGTTCTTGCACGCCCAGACGTAGCCGCCCTCCCACTTGAGCGAGGAGGCGACCATGTCGTCGATGAGGCGGTGCTCGTAGTGCAGTCCCTCGGCCTCGAACGCCTGCTTGAACTCGGCGTCGTAGACCTCCTGGAACAGGTCCTTGAAGCGGCCGTCGTAGGCCTTCAGGATCGTGTTCTTGGTCGAGAGGTAGACCGGGAACTTGCGCGCGAGACCGTAGTTCAGCGAGGCGCGGGCGAAGTCGCGGATCGACGCGTCGAGGTTGTACTGCACCTGGGCGACGCCGTCGCCGGGCGCCTGGTAGACCTCGAACTTCAGCGGCTCGCTGCCATCCTCGGGCGTGAACTCGACGGTCAGCGTGCCCTTGCCGGCGAAGCGGAAGTCGGTCGCGCGGTACTGGTCGCCGAAGGCGTGGCGGCCGATGATGATCGGCTTGTTCCAGCCCGGCACGAGGCGCGGGATGTTGGAGATGATGATCGGCTCGCGGAAGATCACGCCACCGAGGATGTTGCGGATGGTGCCGTTGGGCGACTTCCACATCTTCTTCAGGCCGAACTCCTCGACGCGGGCCTCGTCGGGGGTGATGGTGGCGCACTTGACGCCCACGCCGTGCTTCTGGATCGCGTGCGCCGCGTCGATCGTGACCTGGTCGTCGGTCGCATCGCGGTGCTCGATGCCGAGGTCGTAGTACTCGAGGTTCACATCGAGGTACGGGTGGATGAGGGAGTCCTTGATGAACTGCCAGATGATGCGGGTCATCTCGTCGCCATCGAGCTCGACGACCGTTCCCTCGACCTTGATCTTCTCCACCGGTGGATCCTCACTTCTCGTGCGCTTCTCAGACCGCGGACCAGCCTATCGCACGGAGAAAGTATCTCGATATCAAGAGAATTCATGGATGCCGCGACCCCCGGTGGCAGCGGCATCCATGGGCTTCTTGTGAGGTTCGCACACAGGCGTTGGGACGCACCCGCACAGGGGCTAGCCTGTGACCATGGCCGACCTCCGTCTGGAAGAGCTCTCCGCCGCCACCATTGTGGCCGTGAACAATCTGTCGCTGAAACCCGGGCAGGAGCAGTTCCTCGCACCGGTGAGCTACGGCATCGCCGCGACCGTCGTGAACCCCACCACCACCTGGCAGCGCGTCGTGCTCGAGGGTGACGATGTGGTCGGTTTCGTGAGCGGCAACTTCGACCCGGACGCCCTCCAGGACCACTTCCGCTCGGTGCTCTGGCGCATCAACGTCGACGCCGACGACCAGGGCAAGGGCATCGGGCGGTTCGCCGTCGACGGCCTGCTCGCCGAGGCGCGCACGCGCGGCTCGAGCCGTCTCACCGTCATCTACGAGCCGGGCGACGGCGGCCCCGAGGCCTTCTTCCGCCGCGTCGGCTTCACCCCCGTGGGCGAGACCGAGTTCGGCGAGACGATCGCCGAGATCTCGCTCTGATCGGGCGGATGCCGCGGCATCCCCCTTTCTCCCCTCTCCCCCCTCTCTCCCTTCCTCCCCCACTTCCGCCGAATCCACACGACCCCGCCGAATCCACGCGTCATGCCCGCGCGGGAGGCGTGGATTCGACGCGCGCGGGTGGATTCGACGGCGTCGAAGAGGCGCACCCGCCGGCGTGCGCGACGTCATTTGTTGGCAATCTCGACAAAAGACTTGCGCGAAGTCCTCCGCTCTGAATAGTCTCCCTGTCGAGGCGCCGATCGAAGCGCTTCGAAGTCCTGACGATGGAGCAGAGATGGCGACGATCGACGACGTGGCGCGAGCCGCGGGCGTGTCCATCAGCACCGTCTCCTACGCCCTGAGCGGCAAGCGGCCCGTCGCGGTCGACACCCGGCGGCGCATCCAGGCCGCGATCGACGAACTCGGCTACCGCCCCAATGCCGGAGCCCGCATGCTCGCCGGCCGACGCACGCGCATCTTCGCACTCACCGAGCCGCTGCGCCTGGACACCCACGCGCCCACCCACATGGCGTTCGTGCTGGCCACCGCGATCGCGGCGCGGAAGGTCGACTACGACGTGCTGCTGCTCACCGACGCCGAGACCACCACGGGGATGCAGCGGGTCGCCGACAGCGCGCTCGCGGACGCGGTTCTGGTGCTCGACGTCGCGCCCGACGACGACCGGGTCGCGCTGGCGCGCCGAATCCCGGTGCCGAGCGTCTTCATCGGCGTACCCGACGACCACGACGGACTCGTCTGCGTCGACTTGGACTTCGAGGCCGCGACCATCGAGGCGGTCGACCGTCTCGCGGCCCTCGGCCACCGGCGCATCGGCATGCTGGGGCATCCCGAAGTCTCGTACGACCGGTCGAACTTCCCTCCCCGCGTGCGCGAGGCCTTCCGGCGTCGCGCCGACGACCATGGGATCGCGCACGACTTCCGCCACACCGGTGTGGGCGCGACCTCCACTTCGGCGGTCCGCCAGGGCATCTCCGAGATGCTCGACGCCGGGGCGACGGCCATCCTCCTGCACTGCTCCGACACCTGCCACGCGATCGCACTCGCCGCGCTCGACGCGCGCGGCCTCGACGTTCCCACCGACATCTCCCTGATTTCGGTCGGATCCTCCTTCGACACGGCGACGCTCACCACGCCGATCGACGCCCTCCCGCTGATTCCGGAGGAGTCCTGCGAGCGCGCGGTCGCGCTCGCGATGGCCTGCCTCGACGACGGGCGCTGTGCACCCGGCGTCCACCTCATCCCGCCGACCTATCGATCTCACGCCTCGATCGCCCCACCCCCGGCCGCCGCTCGTCGCGCGGGATGACGCCGCTCCGCCGAGCTGTGGCATCCGCGTTATCGAAGCGCTTCGACTCATCGTCCCTTCCACACACACCCGACCGATGACGGTCACCGAGAAAGGAGTGCCAACGATGGCACGCAGATCACACCTCACCGCGAAGCGGGCGGCCGCGGCCGTCGGCCTCGTCATGGCCGCCGGGCTCGTGCTCGCCGGCTGCTCCGGCGCCGGAAGCTCCGCCGCCACCGACTCGTCCAACACGCTCAAGCTCTGGGACTACGAGAGCGCGGACAGCGCGATGGGCAAGGGCTGGGCCGAGGCCGTGAAGATCTTCGAACAGGAGACCGGCGCCAAGGTCGAGTACGAGTCGAAGAGCTTCGAGCAGATTCGCTCCACGGCGAGCCAGGTGCTCAACTCCGACGAGGCTCCGGACGTCATGGAGTACAACAAGGGCAACGCCACCGCCGGCCTGCTCGCGAGCCAGGGACTGCTCACCGACATCTCCGGTGCGGTGAGCCAGTACGGCTGGGACAAGAAGCTCGCGTCGTCGCTGCAGACCACCGCCAAGTACGACGACAAGGGCATCATGGGCGGCGACAAGTGGTACGGCGTGCCCAACTACGGCGAGTTCGTCACCGTGTACTACAACAAGCAAATGTTCGCCGACGCCGGCCTGCAGGTGCCCACCACCTACGACGACTTCGTGAAGGTGCTCGACGCCTTCGTGGCCAAGGGCATCACCCCCCTCGCCGAGGCCGGTGCCGAATACCCGCTCGGCCAGCTCTGGTACCAGCTCGCCCTCAGCAAGGCCGACCGCAACTGGGTCAACGACTACCAGCTCTACAAGTCGCCCGTGGACTGGCAGGGCACGCAGATCAGCTACGCCACCGACACCCTCAAGCAGTACGTCGACAAGGGCTACATCTCCAAGGACGTCGCCGGGATGAAGGCGGAGGACGCCGGCACGGCGTTCATCGCCGGCAAGTACCCGATCTTCGTCTCCGGCAGCTGGTGGTACGGCCGCTTCACCTCGGAGATCAAGAACTACGACTGGGGCATCTTCCCCTTCCCCGGCTCCGACCTCAGCCTCGGATCCTCTGGCAACCTCTGGGTGGTTCCCGCGAACGCGAAGAACAAGGACCTCGCCTACAAGTTCATCGACATCACCATGCGCCCCGAGATCCAGGCGATCATCGGCAACAACGGTGGCGTCCCCGTTGCGGCGAACCCCTCGGACATCACCGACGCAAAGAGCAAAGAGCTGATCTCGGCGTTCAACGCGATCACCGCCAAGGACGGGCTCGCGTTCTATCCCGACTGGCCGACGCCGACCTTCTACGACACCCTCGTCGCCCAGCTGCAGAACCTGGTCAACGGGACGGATCCGTCGAAGGTGCAGTCCGCTCTCGGCAGCGAGTACGNGGGGCCGGTTCACCGGCCCCGCCCCCACCGACCCGAACCGCGAGAGACCCACCATGACCAGTGTTCCCTTCGTCCGGCGCGCCCGCGCTCGACGCCTTCCTCCCGACGAACCGCTCATCCCGCAGCGGGGCCGTGCCGGACGCGGTGCGTACTGGCTCTACCTCGTCCCCGGGCTCGTGCTCCTCACGGCGGTGATCATCATCCCGCTCGCCTGGAACGTCTACCTGAGCTTCACGACGTGGCGGGGGATCAAGCCCCCCGTGTGGGTGGGCCTCGCCAACTGGACGCGGCTGCTCGGCGATGAGAAGTTCTGGACGTCGTTCGGGAACAGCATCTGGATGATCGTCGCGATGGTCGTGCTCCCGACGATCATCGGGCTGGTGCTGGCGGCGTTGCTCTTCGACGTCATCGGGCGCAAGTTCGGCGGTCGACTCGCGAGCTTCCTGCGGGCCACCTACTACCTCCCGCAGATCCTGCCGGTCGCCATCGCCGGCATCGTGATCGGCTGGGTGCTGCGTCCGCAGGACGGCGCCCTGAACTCGCTGCTCGAGGCCGTGGGCCTCGGCGGCCTGACCCACGACTGGCTCGGCAGCCCCGACACGGCGCTGTGGGCCATCATGGCGGTGCTCGTCTGGGTGCAGATCGGCTACCCGGTCGTCGTGTTCATGGCGGCCCTCCAGCGCGTGGACCCCGAGCTGTACGAGGCTGCCGAGCTCGACGGCGCGAACTGGTTCCAGCGCTTCCGCGCGATCACCGTGAGCATCATCCGACCGGAGATCTACGTGGTCGCCCTCACCTGCACGATCGCCGCACTGAAGGTGTTCGGGCCCGTGTACGTGCTCACCCGCGGCGGGCCTGGAACGGCGACCATCGTGCCGTCGTACTACTCGTACAGCCAGTTCTTCCAGGCGCAGCAGGTCGGCTACGGCGCGACCATCGCCACCGCGCTCACCATCGTCATCGCGATCGTCGCGGTGCTGTTCATCCGGGCGCAGAACGCGTCCGAGCGCAAGGAACGGGCGGGACTCTGATGGCCGACACCATGACTCTCACGACGGGACGCACGGCGACCCGCCCGAGCCGTCGCCCTCGGCGCGCCAACCGTGCGCGCGGCGTCGACTGGCTGATGCTCGCGTTCGCGATCGTCGCGGCGCTGCTCATCATCGCGCCGTTCTACCTGATCCTCGTGAACTCGTTCAAGACGCCCGCCGATTACTCCAACGGCGGACCGCTCGCGTTCCCGACGCACATCTCGTTCGACGGTCTCGCCGCGTTCTGGCAGCGCGTGGACTTCCCGCAGAAGGTGTGGAACTCCGTGTTCATCTCCGGCATGGTCGCCGTGCTGGCCGTGCTGATCTCGGTGCTCAACGCCTTCGCGATCGGCATCGGCCGCGTGCGCGGACGCACGTGGATCGTGCTGCTGTTCCTCCTGGCCAACCTGCTGCCGCAAGAGGCGCTCCTCTACCCGCTGTACTACATGGCCAAGGCGGTGGCCTGGAGTCCCGCGGGGTGGTGGTCTTTCGGGCCCGCGGCGTCGTGACCGCGACGGGG
>NZ_LMPK01000017.1:1340-1687 GCF_001423825.1 Microbacterium sp. Leaf351 | reverse complement strand
GTCTCAACAGATCGCAGCACGACGCTGCTCTACCGAGCACAACACCCCGCCAGGAACGGAAGTCGTCTACAGACTATTCCGAGCCCCGACATCGAACTGAGGTAAATTCGGACCTTCGGAGCCGTGATGCACGCGTTAAGCGGACAGCATCGATCTCCGCGATCCAAATGGGCTTCGACGTCGCACCTCACGTGGTGAAGCGCGACTAGTAAAGTCACATTGTTTAGAGCCTCCCGACTCTCGGGGCTCCACAGTGAGCATATCCTTGCCGGATTCGGCTAGGCTGGCTTCGGCCTTAGAGGCGTTCAGGCATAATCCCGCGGATGGTAGCTTCGCACCACCGGCCG
>NZ_LMPK01000017.1:694-883 GCF_001423825.1 Microbacterium sp. Leaf351 | reverse complement strand
GTCGCCACTCTGCACGCTTGGAACGAAACACCGTGCGCCCGCCGATATTATCGACCGCGCACCGCTTCCGCCCAACCGAGTAAGTAATGAAACAATGAAAGTAGTGGTTTTTCAGCGACGATCGCGCGAACGATCTCCCACTTATGCTACACCTCTCATGTCTCCTTACAATGCCAGACTAGAGTCAAG
>NZ_LMPK01000017.1:0-264 GCF_001423825.1 Microbacterium sp. Leaf351 | reverse complement strand
TTCCCGTCCAAACCCGACACGCCCCGGTCCTCAGAGCCAATCCTTATTCCGAAGTTACGGATCCAATTTGCCGACTTCCCTTACCTACATTATTCTATCGACTAGAGGCTCTTCACCTTGGAGACCTGCTGCGGATATGGGTACGAACCGGCGCGACATCTCCACGTACATCCCTCACCTGAATTTTCAAGGTCCGCAGAGAGTATCCGGACACCGCCGCAAATGCGGTGCTCTTCGCGTTCCGAACCATATCTCCCTTCTATA
>NZ_LMPK01000016.1:9449-11812 GCF_001423825.1 Microbacterium sp. Leaf351 | reverse complement strand
CCCGCCCGCGGTGGCCGGGAGCTCGTCTCCCTGCCACCGTCGGTCGACCCTGCCTCCTTTCTGCTCTGCCATCCCCTCTTCACGTTGGAGCCCTCATGAACTTCCCTGACCTCGCCGGCCGGGTCGCCGTCGTCACCGGCGGCGCACGCGGCCTCGGCTATTCCCTCGCCTCCGCCCTCGCCCGTCAGGGCGCGAGCGTCGCACTCCTCGATCTGCTCCCGGAGGTCGAGGCATCCGCCGCACGCCTCGCCGAGGAGACCGGTGTGCCGACGGCGTGGGCGACGGTCGACGTCACCGACGCGGCATCCGTCGATGCGGCATTCGCCGCCGTCCGCGGCGCCCTCGGCACCGCCGACATCCTGATCACCGCCGCCGGCATCACCATCTGGGGCGACGCCGCCGAGGTCGAGCCGTCGGCGTGGGCGCGGGTGATCGACATCAACCTGAGCGGCACCTTCTACAGCACGCAGAGCTTCGCGCGTCCGCTCATCGCCGAGGGCCGTTCCGGGTCCGCGATCCTCGTGTCGTCGATGTCGGGGTTCATCGTCAACGTGCCGCAGAACCAGGCGTCGTACAACGCGTCGAAGGCCGCTGTCGCCCACCTGGCGACCTCCCTCGCCGTCGAGTGGGCGCCGGCCATCCGGGTGAACGCGATCGCCCCGGGCTATTTCCTCTCCGACATGACGCGCCAGTTCACCGAGGCGAACCCGGAGCTCGCGGCCGACTGGGTCGCCCGCATTCCGGCCGGACGCATGGGTGAGCCCGCCGATCTCGACGGACTCGTGCTCCTTCTCGCGTCGGACGCCTCGTCGTACCTCACCGGTCAGACGCTGGTGATCGACGGCGGCTACACCGCCATCTGACCGATCGCGGACGTGAGATGACTGCTGGTGCACCGGTCGCGTTCCTCGCCGTCGACCTCGGGTCCTCGAGCGGCCGTGTGATGCTCGGGTTGCTCGACCTCGCCGCCTCGGATCGCGGCGGTCCCGCGTGGACGATCCGCGAGGCCGGACGGTTCGCGAACGTTCCGGTGCGGTCGGCGGACGGGTGGGGATGGGACATCCCCACCCTCTGGGACGGCGTCGTGTCGGGGCTGCGTGCCGGCGTGATCGCAGCCCGCAGGGCGGGCGCCGCGGTCGAAGGCGTCGGCGTCGACTCGTGGGGCGTCGACTACGCGCGCCTGACCACCGACGGGACATTGCGTCCGTTCGTCAGACATCACCGAGACGCGGATGCCGCGCTCGCCGCGCGTACCGCGGCGTCGCGGGACGGCTCCGCCGACTACGCCGTGACGGGCGTGCTCGACCAGGCGATCAACACGGTGCATCAGTTGCGGCAGGATGCCGCCGCCGGCATCGGGACGGCCGATGACCGCATCCTGCTGATCGCGGACACCGTCGTGCACCTGCTGACCGGTGCGGTCGGCGCCGAGACGTCGCTCGCCTCGTCGACCGCGCTCGTCGATCGGGCGACCGACGACTGGTCGGCGGCGCTCGGCGCCGACCTCCCTGCCGCATTTCCCCCGCTGACGACCGCCGGGACGCCCGCCGGCGCGACCCTCCCCGAAGTGAGCGCGCTGATCGGCGCGGCTGATCCGGTGCCGGTGTGGTGGGTGACCGCCCACGACACGGCGGCGGCGTTCTCCGCCGTCGTCGACGCGGTCAGCGCCCCGACGACGGCGGTTGTGTCCGCGGGGAGCTGGGCGGTCACCGGATTGGCCGTCGCCGCCCCGCTGCTCGTCGACGCGGCCCGCGTGGCCGGGTTCACGCAGGAGATCGGTGCACACGGCGAGACGCTCCTCGTGAAGAACCTCAGCGGCATGTGGCTGCTGCAGCAGACGATGCGGGAATGGGCCGAGCTCGACGCCAAGGACGGCCGGCATCCGGTCGATCTGCACGAGCTTCTCCGGGATGCCGCGGCGTCCACGTACAGGGGCACGTTCGACCCGGCCGACCCGACGCTGCAGGCCCCCGACGATCTCGTGGGGCGGCTCGAGTCCGCGTGCGCGGCGTCGGGCGCGCTGCTGCCGGCCACCCGCGCGGATCTGGTGCGTGCCATCCTCGAGAGCCTCGCCCTCGCGTACGCGAGAACCCTCGACCAGCTCGAGGACCTCACCGGGAGCGCGGTGACCGACGTGCGCATCGTCGGCGGCGGCTCCCGCAACGACCTGCTGTGCGCGCTCACCGCGCAGCGCACCGGGCTTCCCGTGATCGCGGGACCCGCCGAGGCATCCGTGCGGGGTCTGCTGTTCCAGCTCGCCGTCGCCGCCGGCCGCCTTCCGGATCTCGCCGCGGCCCGTCACCTGGTCGCCGACGACGGCGAGCCGCCGTTCCGGCGCTACACGCCGCGGACCGACGCCCCCC
>NZ_LMPK01000016.1:5981-9427 GCF_001423825.1 Microbacterium sp. Leaf351 | reverse complement strand
CCCCGCCTTCGACGCCGCGATGCTCGGCGAAGGCAACACCAGCGTGCGCGACGGCGACGCGATGCACGTGAAGGCCAGCGGTGCGGTGCTCGGGCAGGCCCAGGCCGCCGACTTCGTGCGTGTCGACCTCGCGCGGGCGAGCTCCCTGATCTCCGACCCCGACGCGGCCGACGCCGAGGTGGATGCACTCTTCTCCGACATCGCGCGCGTCGAGGGACGGCGTCCGTCGGTCGAGGCGCTGCTGCACGTCGTCGTCTACGAGGAGACGGATGCCGCGGTCGTCGCCCACAGCCATCCGACGTCGGTCAACGCACTGCTGTGCTCCCGGCACGCGGAGCTGCTGGTGGACGGCGCGCTCTTCCCCGACCAGATCGTGGTGCTCGGCGCGCACCCGCTGCTCGTGCCGTACATCGACCCGGGCATCCGTCTCGCCCGGGTCGTGCGCGAGATGCTGCGCGCCCACATCTCGGAACACGGCGCGCCGCCGCGGGTGATCTACCTGCGCAACCACGGCATGTTCGCCCTCGGCGCGCACGGCGCGCAGGTGCTCGGCATGACCGCCATGGCGCAGAAGTGCGCCCGCGCGATCATCGGCGCGCAGGCCGTCGGCGGCGTGAATTTCATGACCCCCGAGGACGTCGCGCGCATCGACACGCGACCGGATGAGAAGTATCGACGCGCGCTGCTCGCGCAGGAGGGATCGCGATGACCGCGCTCGAAGGAAAGGTCGCCCTGCTCACCGGGGCGAGCTCGGGGATCGGACTGGCCACGGCTCTCGCCCTCGTCGCGGAGGGCGCCCACGTCGTCGCTGCCGCGCGGTCGGTCGACGCGCTCGCTGAGCTGGCGGCGTCCGCCCCGGACGCGATCACGACGATCTCGGCGGATGTCTCGGATGCCGCGACCGCGCAGGCGCTCGTCGACGAGACCCTCGCCCGGCGCGGCCGGCTCGACATCGTGCTGCCCAACGCGGGCATCTATGTCGGCGGCGATCTGGTCGATGCGAGCGCCGAGCAGATCGCGGCGCTCGTGGCGACGAACGTGACGGGTGTCATGACGCTGGTGCGCGCGGCGCTGCCTCACCTGATCGCACAGGGCTCCGGTGACGTTCTCGTGACGAGCTCGGTCTCGGGGCACCAGGACATCGCGTGGGAGCCGGTCTACTCGGCCAGCAAGCACGCGGTGCAGTCGTTCGTGCACACCGTGCGCACCCAGACCGCCGAGAGCGGGGTGCGCATCGGTGCGGTCGCGCCGGGCGTGGTGCTCAATCCGCTCTGGGGCTTCGCCCACGGGTCGCCCGAGGAGGCGGCGCGCATCGCCGAGCGCACGGGCATCCGCTCGTCGGATGTCGCCGACGCGATCGTGTTCATGCTCACGCGGCCCGCGCACGTCGTCGTGCGCGATCTGGTGCTGCTGCCGACCGGACAGCCGATCTGATGCCGCTCGTCGACATGCCGACCCTGCTCGCGGGGCATCGGGCGGCGGGGGCGTTCAACTACGTGCAGCTGGAGATGGCCGAGGCGATCGTCGCCGGCGCGGAAGCGGCCGGCACGGGTGTCGTGCTGCAGCTGTCCCAGAACGCCGTCGCGTTCCACGGGGGCATCGCTCCCGCGGCGACCGCGGCGCTGCGGCTCGCGGACACCGCCGCGGTTCCGGTGGTCGTGCACCTCGACCATGCGACCGACGAGAACCTCGTCGATGAGGCGATCGCGATCGGGATGCCCTCGGTGATGTTCGACGGCGCCCACCTCCCCGACGACGAGAACCTCGCGCGCACCGCCGCCGTCGCCCGCCGTGCACAGAGCGCGGGCGTGTGGGTGGAGGCCGAGCTCGGCGAGATCGGCGGCAAAGGCGCGCACACCCCGGGGGTGCGCACCGACGTCGACGACGCGGCGGCGTTCGTCGCGGCGACGGGGGTGAACGCCCTCGCCGTCGCGGTCGGCAGCGAGCACGCGATGCTCGAGCGCAGCGCCCGCCTCGACGAGGAGCTGATCACCCGGCTCGCCCGTCGGGTGCCGGTGCCGCTCGTCCTGCACGGATCGAGCGGCGTCTCGGACGCGGGCATCGACGGTGCCGTCGTGGCGGGCATGCGCAAGGTCAACATCGGCACGCACCTCAATGTGGTGCTGACGGCCGTCGTGCGCGAGCGGCTGGCGGCGGATCCCGCCGTGGTCGACCCGCGGCGGTATCTGCGCCCGGCCCGTGAGGCCGTCGCGGCCGAGGTCGCCCGGCTCCTCGCCCTCATCGTGCGAGGCGAGGCATGACGATGGGGCCGGCCATCGTGACCGTCACGGCGGCGGGCGCGATCGATGCGACCTACCGGGTGACCGGCGCCCTGGCCCGCGGCGAGTTCACCCGAGCCACGGCGTACACGCGCGAGGTGAGCGGGAAGGGTGTCAACGTCGCGGCCGGACTGCGACTGGCCGCGCGTTCTGCGACGGCCGTCGTGGTGATCGGCGCCGACGACGTCGAGTCGGCCGTGCGGGCCGACACGGACGGGATGCTGCGCCCCATCGTCGTTCCGGGGGCGACGCGCGTGAACACGTCCATCATCGACGACGGCGGCGCGACCACGAAGGTGAACGCCCCGACCCCGCCGCTCGCCCCGGAGAGCTGGGAGCAGCTGGTCGCCACGACCCTCGCCGAGATCGAGGAGACCCGCGCGGGCTGGCTGGTCGTCTCCGGCGCTCTGCCCGAGATCGCCGGCGCCTCGGCGCCGGCCAATCTCACCGACCTCTTCGCGGGCGCCGTCGCGCGCGGTGCGCGGGTCGTCGTGGACACGAGCGGCGCAGCGCTCGAGGCCGCGGCATCCGACTCGCGTGTCTCGGTGCTCAAGCCCAACGCCGCAGAGCTCGCGGAGCTGACCGGGCAGACGCTGCGCACCAGGGGAGACGTCGTCGCCGCCGCGCGCAGCCTGGCCGTGCCGGTCGTGTCGGCGAGCCTCGGTGCGGACGGCATTCTGCTGGTCGCCGGTGACGTCGTCGTGCACGCGCACGCTGTCGCCACCCGCGTCGCCAACACCGCGGGTGCGGGCGACGCCTCGCTCGCAGGCCTTCTCGTGGGCCTCGGGGCGGGAACGATCGACGATCCGACGGCGCTGATGGCCGCGGCATCCGCCGCCGCCGCGTGGGGCGCGCACGCGGTGGCGCAGACGGCGACGGTGCTGACGAGCCTCGAGGGGATGCCGCACGCCGTCGTCACCCGTGACCCCGACCCGTCCGTGGTGCTCTCGGAGCCCGTCGAGGTGTAGGTCGCGGCGCCGCGACCGCCGGCTCGATCAGGCCGCGGGAGCGAGGCGAAGGCCGTCGGGACCGCTCACCATGACCACCCGGTCGAGCCCGTCGACCACGAGGTCGGCGCGCAGGTCGTCGGTGTCGATGGTGCCCGCGACGCCCAGCACGGCGCAGCCGGCGGCGCGCGCTGCGGCGATGCCGGCGGCGGCGTCCTCG
>NZ_LMPK01000016.1:3170-5972 GCF_001423825.1 Microbacterium sp. Leaf351 | reverse complement strand
GGGGCTTGCCCGTCGTCACGTCGTCGATGGTGACGAACACGTCGGGATGTGGGAACCGGGCGGCGTCGAGCCGAGCCGAGGCGATCGGGACGGAACCGGAGGTGACGATCGCCCGTCGGTCGGCGGGGATGCCGTCGAAGAAGGCCCGCGCGCCACGCACGGGCTCGAGGCCCTCGGCGTCGGTGACCTCGAGGTCGGTCACGTGCGCGAGGCCCTCGGCCTGCAGCGACGGCGGCAGGAGGCGGGAGATGAGGGTGCGCGCCGGCTGGCCGTGGTTGTCGTGCAGCGCCTGCATCGAGACGTCGTAGTGCTCGGCGAACCGGCGCCAGGAACGGATCACCGACGCGGTCGAGTCGATGAGGGTGCCGTCGAGGTCGAACAGCACGGCGTCGAACGTGCGAGCGAAGACCGCAGCGTCCCGGTCGAGGTCGCTGCGGATGCCGAGCGCGGGGAGGAGCCGAGTGACCTGCTGCGCGGTGGACAGCTCGGCGTCGATGGGGATCACCGGCACGGCCGGCGCCGGTGGCAGGGTGTCGTCGCGGTGGGCGTCGCGTCGTTCGCCGCGGGCCGCACGTCGTGCCGCGAACAGCGAGGCGTCGCCGCGCAGGTGGATGACGACGACCTCCGCGGGGGCGACGGCGTCGAGCAGCGCGGCCCAGTCCGCACCGCCCGTGAGCTCCGCGGTGAACGGCGCGACGAGCACGGCGGCGCCCGCGGTCGCGACCGCGTCGGCGGCGACCGCGCGCAGGGCGGTGTAGCGGCCGACGCGGATCCGCGCGGCGTGCGGCGAGGCGAGCCAGTGCCCGCCCAGCGCCTCGTCGGGGAGGGCGTCGAGCAGCGGTGAGGTGACCGAGTCGAGGTCGACGAGGGGCGCGCCGAGGCGGGTCGCGAGTGCGCGTCCGAGTGTCGTCTTCCCGGATCCCGCGACGCCGGCCACGACGATCACCCGAGGATTTTCCATTTGACACGTGGAGCGCATACGTCCACGATAGTCGTATCAAGTCACCGGTGTCATGCTTGATTTTCCGGGACTTCCCCCATCCTCGCCTTGACCTCGACGAAGAGTCGAAAGGACGGAGAACGCGTGACGCAGCCTCTGCGCGACGACCCCGCCGCCGCGGCATCCGGCCTGCTCGCCGGCATCGACCTCGGCAGCACCGGCATCAAGATGCTGGTGCTCGACGCGCACGGCTCCGAGCTCGTCAGCGACCAGGTGCCGACACCCTGGCGGGTGGGCCCGGGCGGCACGACCGAGATGGATGCCGCGGCCCTCACCGCCGCGCTCGCCACCCTCTTCGCGCGGGTCGACGACGCCCTCGCGCCGCTCACCGCCGCGCCCGTGGTCGCCCTCGGCATCGCCGGCATGGGGGAGACCGGGATGGTCGTCGACGCGACCGGCACCGCGGTCGCCCCCGGGTTCGCGTGGTTCGACCCGCGCGGCGTCGACCAGATCGCCGCCTTCCCCGCCACCGTGCGCGAGGAGTTCGCGGGCCGCACCGGGCTTCCGCTCGGCGCGCAGGTCACCGTCGCGAAGCTCGCGTTCCTGCGGGACAGCGGGGTCGAGCTGAGCGGATGCCGCTGGCTGAACCTCCCCGAGTTCGTGGCCGCATCGCTCGGCGGCGACGAGGCCCTCGAGTACTCCCTCACCTCCCGCACCGGCCTGCTCGACCAGGACGCCGAGGCGGCCTGGCCCGAGATGCTCGACGTGCTCGGCATCGACGCCGGGTTCCTCCCGCCCCTGCGCGGCGGCGGCGAGTCGTGGGGACGCGTCGCGACGGCGTTCGGCCCGCGCTTCGCCGGGGCCGAGCTCACCGTCGCCGGACATGACCACCTCGTCGCGGCGGAAGCCGGCGACGCCCTCGCCGCCGACAGCTATCACGTCTCCCTCGGCACGGCCGAGGTGCTGCTGCGCGTGCTCGACGGTCCGCTCGGATTCGACGCCCGTCAGCGCCTCGCGGACGCCCTCATCAACGAGGTCGCGCACGTCGTCCCCGGCAAGCACGTGCTCGTCGCCGGCGTGAAGACGGGCCTCCTGCTGCGGCGGGCCCTGGGAGCTGCGGGCATCTCCGACCGGGCGGGACGCGACGAGCTGGATGCCGCGGTGATGGCCCTCCCGTACGAGGGATCCCTCCCGGACGGCGCGATCGAGGTCAGCGGAGCTCGCAACGACGACGGCGTGCTGCGCATGACCCTGCACGCCGACGGCGTCTCGCCCGCCGAGATCTTCGGAGCCGTGCTGCGCCACAGCAACGACGAGATCGCCCTGCTCGTTCAGGCGATGGACCGCGAGGTGCCGCCCGCCACCCGCACCCGGCTCACCGGGGGCTGGGTCGGGATGCCCTCGGTCGTGCGCGCCCGCGCCCAGCTGCTTCCCGACGTCACCGTCTCCACCCGCGAGCAGGACACCGCGTACGGCGCAGCCCGTGTGGCCGCGCGCCTCGTGTCCGCATCCCCCGCGGCGACACCGACCACCCCCTAGAGCCTGCGGACGTGGCATCCGCCCGTCTGCCATCGACCCCCACCAAGGAGCACCCCATGAACGAACTGACCACGCTCGAGCGCCGCGCCCTCCAGTCGATCTCGACCCCGGACGGCAACATGCTCATCGTCGCCGCCGATCAGCGCAACGGCATGAAGGCGGCCATCAAGGACGCCCCGCACGGCTCCGACGCGATCACCCGCGAGGAGCTCGCCGAGGTCAAGGCGGACCTCGTGCGCCACCTCGCCAACCACGCCCCGGCCATCCTGCTCGACCCCGAGGTCGCGCTTCCCGGGATCGTCGACGACGGTGTGCTCTCGCGC
>NZ_LMPK01000016.1:2334-3124 GCF_001423825.1 Microbacterium sp. Leaf351 | reverse complement strand
CCCGCCCCGACAAGCAGGGACTCGACTCCCGCGTGGCCGGTGAGATCCGCGACCTCGTCGCCGCGTGCGAGGCGGAGGGCCTGCTGCTGATCGTCGAGCTGCTCACCTACCAGCTCGAGGGCGAGAGCGACGAGGAGTACGCCGCCGCCTTCCCGACGCTCGTCGCCGACGGTGCTGCGCTCGCCGTCGCGTGCGGGGCGAAGATCCTCAAGCTCCAGTACCCGGGCTCCGCCGAGGGCTGCGCGCGCGTGACCGAGGCCGCCCAGGGCGTGCCGTGGGCCGTGCTCTCGGCCGGCGTCGACCACGAGACGTTCATCGGTCAGGTGGCCACGGCCGTCGCCCACGGCGCCGCGGGCGCCATGGCGGGCCGTTCGCTGTGGAAGGACTCCCTCTCGGCCGACGCCGGACGTCGCGAGGAGCTGCTGACGAACCGTGCCCTGCCCCGCCTGCGGGAGCTCGCCGACGCGGTCGACGGCCGCGCCTGACACCCGACGACCCCCGGGCGTCGACCACGGCTCCCGGGGGATAGGGTTGCGCGAGATCCGAGGATCCGGGGAAAGACGCGAAGGGGAGAGCGCCGATGTCGACGATGCGTGATGTCGCCGCCCGTGCGGGCGTGAGCACGAAGACCGTCTCGCGGGTGTTCAACGACGATCCGCACGTGCTGCCCGCGACCCGCGCCGAGGTCGAGAAGGCCATGCGCGAGCTCAACTACGTGCCGAACGTGCTCGCCACCACGTTCCGTGCCGGTCGCGCATCGGTGATCGGCGTCGCGGTACCGGACATCGTC
>NZ_LMPK01000016.1:2148-2301 GCF_001423825.1 Microbacterium sp. Leaf351 | reverse complement strand
CCCTCGTCACCAGCCTCGGCGACGACCCCGTCGATGAGCGCGACGCGATCGAGTCGATGCTCGGGCGAAAGCTGTCCGGGCTCGTGGTCGCCCCGGTGGGCCTCGATCATTCGTGGCTGCAGCGCTGGCGGGAGCACACGCCGATCGTCTTCG
>NZ_LMPK01000016.1:427-2125 GCF_001423825.1 Microbacterium sp. Leaf351 | reverse complement strand
CCTGGCGGTCTCCCATCTCATCGCCCACGGTCACCGCCGCATCGCGTACGTGGGCGACGTGCTGCATCTGTCGACCGAGACGAAGCGGTTCGAGGGGTGGCGCCGGGCACAGGACGAGGCCGGCATCCGTCGTTCGGACGACCTCGTCGAGGTGATGGTGTCGGATCGGGATGCCGCGGCCGCGGCGCTCGTGCGCCTGCGTGCGCTGCCCGAACCGCCCACGGCTCTCTTCTCCGCCAACGCGCGCACCTCGATGGCGCTCGCGCATGTGCTGCGCGCGGACCCGATGGCGATGATCGGGTTCGGCGACTTCCCGATGGCCGATACGCTCACGCCGTCGGTGTCGGTCATCGACCAGGATCCGTATCGGCTCGGCGCGCTCGCGGCGGCCCGCATCTTCGATCGCCTCGCCGGGGTCGACGGAGGGCTGGAAGAGGTCACGGTGCTCGACGTCGCTCTCGTCGAGCGCGAGTCGTGCCGGCTTCCGGCGCCCGCGGGCGACTGACGGCGGAGGGCGTCGCACGTCCGTCGGACGGCGCACGCGTCCGGCGCTGCCCGGCCGTGGCCGGGCAGCGCCGTCAGCCCTGGAGTGCCTCGATCGCGCCGCGTGCGCCGCGCTCAGCGAGTGAGGCGCGCGCAGCGATGAACGCCGCCCGCAGTGCCGCATCGACTCCCAGTTCGCCGAACACGGGCGCGTAGTCGAGGAACGCGCCGGGTCGTGCCCCCTCCCGGGCGGCGGCCTCCTGCAACTCGCCCAGTCGGCGATCGACCGCCGGCAGAGCGGTGCCGGGCTCCGCGCTGCGCTCGAGGAACACGCTCCACGCGGCCAGCACGAGTGCCGCGCGGCGGATGTCGCCGCCGGAGGCGAGGCGGGACCGCACGACCGGCAGCAGGAACTTGGGGATGCGATCCGAGCCGTCCACGACCTGGCGGGCGAGCGTGTCACGGATCGCCTCGCTGCCGAAGCGCGCGATGAGGGTCGCGCAGTAGGCGTCGAGGTCGATGCCCGGCACGGGTTCGAGCGTCGGAATCGCCTCGATGTGCATGTAGTCGAGGAGGAACCCGACGAAGAGCGGATCGGTGCACACGTCGTGCACGAAGCGCTCACCCGCAAGGATCCCCAGGTAGCTCATCGCCTGGTGGGACGCGTTGAGCAGCCGGAGCTTCATGAGCTCGTACGGCAGCACCTCGTCCACGAGCTGCACGCCGACCTCGTCCAGTGCCGGGCGGCCGAGGGGGAAGTCGTCCTCGAGCACCCACTGCTCGAACGACTCGGAGTGCACCGGCCAGCCGTCCTCGATGCCGATGTCGCGCGAGACCGCGGCGCGCGTCTCGTCGGTCGTGACGGGGGTGATGCGATCGACCATCGAGTTCGGGAACGACACCGTCTCGCCGATCCAGGCGGCCAGGTCGGAGTCGACGCGCTCCGCGAATCCGAGCAGCGCCGTGCGCGCGACGTGGCCGTTGCCCTGGATGTTGTCGCACGACATCACCGTGAACCCGGGGACGCCGGCGTCGCGGCGGCGCCGCAGCGCCGCGGTCAGATAGCCGAGCACACTGCGGGGCACGTCCGACGACGACCCTTCGAGATCTGCGAGCACCGCGGCATCCACCGGCCGGAAGGCGCCGGTCGCGTCGTCGATGCCGTACCCGCCCTCGGTGATCGTGAGCGAGACGATGCGGGTGTCGGGGTGCGCG
>NZ_LMPK01000016.1:0-377 GCF_001423825.1 Microbacterium sp. Leaf351 | reverse complement strand
GTAGAGGCCGTCCTGCGCAGCGAGCACGTCGCGCATGGCGACGTCGGAGGGGAGCATCCCGATGCCGCAGATCCCCCACTCGGTGGACCCGGTGCCGAGAACGCGATCCAGATACATCGCCTCATGGGCGCGGTGGAAGCCGCCGACGCCGATGTGGACGATGCCGGTGCGTACGCGCGAACGGTCGTACTCCGGTACGGCGACGGTGGGGGCGAGGTCGCCCAGGGTGGCGGCCGACAGGGTGGTCATGAGCGGGCTCCTCGGTGGATGTCGCGGGGAATGCGGAGGCCCGCGGGCGGCCGGTACCGGCGCGCCCGCGGGCGGGTGGTGGTGTGGTGGTTAGCCGCAGGAGGACTGGTAGACGGCGTCTTTGGCGG
>NZ_LMPK01000015.1:219726-226718 GCF_001423825.1 Microbacterium sp. Leaf351 | reverse complement strand
CCCCGTCCGCGTGTGTTCCTGTTTTCCGTACCTGCCCGGCACGGCCCGGTGCCGGTGCCCGCCGTGCGCTCCTGCCCGCGTGGACACAGGCGAACGCGCGAGAACAGGCGGCATCCTCGCGATTCCTCCTGCGTCCGCCAGGTCTCCTGCGCTCGGCACCTGCTTGGCGCGACCCCGCGGCGGTGCTCGGCGCGACCCCGCACCGGAGCCTCGACCCCGCAGCCCGCTTCGCGCGACCCCGTGGCGGTACGCGGCCCGCGCAAGCCCCGGCACACGGCCCGGCCGGGCCTGCCCTCAGGCCCCGTAGAGCCCGGCGAGGTGGGTGTAGAGCTGGGCGCTGCAGTGGGCGACGGTCTCGTCCCACAGCTGAGTGGCGCCGTCCTGCGCGCTGTCGGAGATCGCCTTGAACACGCGGATCGGCACCGCGTACTCGTGCGCGACCCAGATGTAGGCGAACGTCTCCATGTCGACCAGCTGCGCGCCGAGCTCGCGGATCGCGACCACGGCGTCGGCGTCGTCGATGAACCGGTCGCCGGTGGCGATGACGACACCCGGATGCCCCGTCTCGACGGTCGACGGAAGCGAGACGTGCTGCCCCACGATGCCGTCGAGGTCGGTCACGTCGTGCTGCAGCGCGGCGGAGATCTCGTGCACACCGGCGGCGAGGCCGGCGTCGAGCTGTCCCGCGGTGCCGACGACGACGATCTCGTCGACCTCGCCGCGCTCGAGGGCCCGGGTCAACTCGACCGCGGCCTTGAGCTTGCCGGGTCCGGTGACCAGGCGCGAGAAGCCGGGCAGCTCCAGCGGGAACCCGACGAGCTCGGAGTTCAGGGCGGCGACCAGCAGGCGCATGTTAGTTGTCTCCCGGGGCGGTGGTGTCGAGGGCGGCATCGAGTTCGGCGATCCAGGCGCGGGCGTTGCCGTCGCTCGGCGCCCGCCAGTCGCCGCGCGGCGACAGTGATCCGGCGGGCGACACCTTCGGGCCGTTGGGGATGGCCGTGCGCTTGAACTGCGCGAACCCGAAGTAGCGCGACAGGAACACGCGCAGCCACCGGACGATCTCGGCCCGGTCGTAGCTCGGCCGCTCGCCCTCGGGGAACCCGGCGGGCCAGGAGCCGACTGCGGCATCCGCCCAGGCGCGCTCGGCGAGGAACGCGATCTTCGAGGGCCGCAGCCCGTAGCGCAGCACGTGGAACAGGGCGAAGTCGTGCAGGGAATACGGCCCGATGGTGTCCTCGGTGGACTGCACGTTGCCGTCGGCATCGGCCGGCACGAGCTCGGGGCTGATCTCGGTGTCGAGCACCGACTGCAGCACCACGGCGGTCGCGGCATCCACCCCTTCGCCCTCGGCGATGACCCAGCGGATGAGGTGCTGGATGAGCGTCTTCGGCACGCCCGCGTTGACGGCGTAGTGGCTCATCTGGTCGCCGACGCCGTACGTCGCCCAGCCGAGGCCGAGCTCGGAGAGGTCGGAGGTGCCGATGACGATGCCGCCGTGACGGTTCGCGAGGCGGAAGAGCACGTCGGTGCGGGCGCCCGCCTGCACGTTCTCGAACGTCACGTCGTAGACGGGCTCGCCGCTCGCGTAGGGGTGCCCGATCGCGCCGAGGAGGTCGTGGGCGACCGGGGTGATGTCGATCGTCTCGACCGTCGCACCGATCGCCTCGGCGAGCGCGACGGCGTTCGAGCGGGTGTGGTCGCTGGTCGCGAACCCCGGCAGCGTGTAGGCGAGGATGTCGCTGCGCGGCCGCCCGGCGCGGTCCATGGCCCGTGCGACGACGAGCAGTGCATGCGTCGAGTCGAGGCCGCCGGAGACACCGATCACCGGCTTCGGGTGGCCGATGGCGGCGAGGCGCTGCTCGAGACCGGCGACCTGGATGTGGAAGGCTTCGTAGCAGTCCTGCGCGAGACGGGCCGGATCCGCGGGCACGAACGGGAACCGCGCGACATCCCGTCGCAGGCCCACATCGCTCAGGGGCGGGTCGAGCCGCCACGGCACGACCACCGGGGCGCCGGGCACGAGTGCGGCGCGGTTGTCGTCGAACGTTCCCTGTCGCTGGCGGTCCTGGCGGATGCGGTCGAGGTCGACGTCGACGATGCTCGCGCGCGCCCCCTCGGGGAAGCGCTCGGTGCGCGCCAGCACGGTGCCGAGCTCGGCGATGAGGGTCTGCCCGTCCCACGCGACGTCGTTGGTCGATTCGCCCATGCCGGCGGCGGCATATGCGTACGCCGCCAGGCCGCGGAGCGACTGCGAGCGCACGAGCAGCTCGCGGTCGTCTGCGCGCGCGATGGTGATGGGGCTGCCCGACAGGTTCAGCAGCACGGTCGCGCCCTGCAGGGCGGCGGTCGACGACGGGGGCACGGGCACCCACAGGTCCTCGCAGATCTCGGCGTGGACGACGAGGCCGGGCACATCGGATGCCGCGAAGTGCAGCTGCGTGCCGAACGGCACCGTTCCGAGCGGCCCGAGGTCGGCGACATCCGTGTCGGCGTCGGCTCCGGAGGCGTACCAGCGCCGCTCGTAGAACTCGCGGTAGGTCGGCAGCGAGGTCTTCGGCACGACGCCGAGCACACGCCCGCGGTGGATGGCGACCGCGCAGTTGTAGAGGCGGCTCCCGATCCGCAGCGGCGCGCCGACGAACAGCAGCGGCAGCAGATCGGCGGATGCCGCGGCCACCGCGCCGATCGCGTCGATCACGGCGTCGAGCAGCGGGTCCTGCAGCACGAGGTCGTCGATCGCGTATCCGCTGAGACCGAGCTCGGGGAAGACGGCGACGGCGACGGCGTCGTCGTGCAGCCGGCGGGCCTCCGCGATCGTCGCCGCGGCGTTGCGCGCGGGGTCGGCGATCGCGAGCGGAAGGGTCACCGCGGCGACACGGGCGAACCCGTGGCGATAGGCGCTCGCGAACGGCAGGGCGGTGGTCACGCGTCCAGTCTGGCACTGCGGGCCGTCGGCCCGCGCGCCGGCGACGGGGCACGGCGGCCACGGCGGCGCAGCGGCGGTGTCGGCGGCGGCCGTTAGGGTCGAGCGGGAGAGGACGTCCCATGCGCTACATCGAGGCCGCAGGCCCACAGCCCGCCCGCATCGTGTGGAGCGCGAGCGACTTCAAGGCCGCCGCCGAGTGCGAATTCGCCTGGCTGCGCGCCATCGACGCGAAGCTCGGCCGCGTGCCCGCGGTCGACGAGCCCGACGACCCCACCCTCGAGCGCGCCGGCCGCCTCGGCACGCAGCACGAGCTGCGCGTGCTCGAGCGCTACCGCGAGACGCATCCGGGAACCGTCGTCGAGATCCCCGAGACGCGCTCGGCCGATGCGACGGCGATGGATGCCGCGGTCACCGCGACCGTGCGGGCGCTCGGCGACCCGGCGGCGTCCGTCGTCTACCAAGCCGCGTTCGCGACCGGCGAGTTCGTCGGGTTCGCCGACTTCCTGCTGCGCGGCGACGACGGACGCTGGATCGTGCAGGACACCAAGCTCGCCCGCCACGCCCGTGTCACCGCGCTCATGCAGCTCGCCGCCTACGTCGACCAGCTCGACCGGCTGGGTATCGCCCGCGCCGACGAGGTCGAGCTGCTGCTCGGCGACGGCACGACGAGTGTGCACCGGGTCGCCGACCTGATGCCCGTGTTCACGCTGCGGCGGGAGCGCCTGCGCGCCCTGATCGCCGACCGTGACCTCGCCGCCGGGGCGTCCGGCACGCCGATCGCCTGGGGAGACGACCGCGGCGCCCTGCACGTCGTGGCGTGCGGCCGGTGCGCGACGTGCGACCTTGAGGTGGTCGGCCAACGCGACCTGCTGCTCGTCGCCGGCATGCGCCCGGTGCAGCGCGAGCGGATGCGCGCGGGGGGTGTCGACACGATCGACGCGCTGGCCGCGGCATCCGCCCCGCCTGAGGGGCTCGGCGCCGAGGTGTGGGAATCGCTGCGCACGCAGGCGCGGCTGCAGCTGGCGAGCGAGCGGCAGCAGACGGATGCCGCGTCCCGCCCGCCCGCGCCTGCGTACGAGGTGGTGTCGGCGGCCGCGCTCGGTGCGCTGCCGCGGCCCGATCACGGCGACCTGTTCTTCGACTTCGAGGGCGACCCGCTCTACACCGAGCACACCGGCGGCGCGAACGTGTGGGGCATCGACTACCTGTTCGGGTGGGTCGACACCCGCGAGCAGTACAGCGCCCTGTGGGCGCACACCTTCGCCGACGAGAAGCGCGCGCTCGAGCAGTTCGTCGATCTGATCGAGCTGCGCCGGCGCACCCATTCGGGCCTGCACATCTACCACTACGCGCCGTACGAGCCGACGCATCTGCTGCAGATGGCCGCGCGGCACGGCACCCGCGAGGCCGAGGTCGATCGGCTGCTGCGCGAGGGTGTGTTCGTCGATCTCTACCCGATCGTGCGGCGGGCGCTGCGGGTGGGGTCCCGCTCCTACTCGATCAAGAAGCTCGAGCCGCTCTACATGGGCGACGACCTGCGCACGAGCGACGTGCAGCGCGGCGACGACTCGATCGTGCG
Organism: Microbacterium sp. Leaf351; assembly: GCF_001423825.1. Lineage (NCBI taxonomy): Bacteria > Bacillati > Actinomycetota > Actinomycetes > Micrococcales > Microbacteriaceae > Microbacterium > Microbacterium sp. Leaf351. The sequence goes on along the minus strand of NZ_LMPK01000015.1, from coordinate 222,213 downwards.
CTACGTCGAGGCGCGGGCGGCCGCAGACGACGGCGACGACGCGGCCGCGGCGGCGATCCTCGACGACCTGGCCGAGTACAACCGCGACGACTGCGTCTCCACTCTGCGGCTGCGCGACTGGCTGGTCGCCCGCGCGCGCGACGCCGGGCTCTATCCCGCCCGCGATGTCACCCCCGAGGAGACGCCCTACGAGCCGTCGCCGACATCGGTCGCCCTCAGCCGACGGGCGACGGATGCCACGGCCCTCACGTCGCCCGACGACCCCGACGTGCGTGCGCTGGCGCTCGCCGCGGCCGCCATCGACTACTACCCGCGCGAGGCGAAGACGTTCTGGGCGGGTCACTTCCTGCGGCTGCGCGAGCCGGTGTCGCTCTGGGAGCAGACCCGTGACGTGGTGGTCGTCGACGCGGCCCGCAGTCGGGTCGTGACCGACTGGCACCGCGGCGACGGGCAGCGGGTCGACCGTCGCATCATCGAGCTGCACGGCGACGTCGCGCCCGGCACCCGGCTGAGCGAGGGCTCCGATCCGTTCGCGCTCTACCCCATGCCTGCGCCCTACCCGATCGCCCAGCCGTCGCCGCGGTGGATCCACGCCGGCCGCACCGTTCAGGTGCTCGAGGTGCTCGACGACGGCGCGGTGATCGCCGAGTTCGCCGTCGACGGCGAGACGTGGGACACGCTGCCGATCGCACTGACTCCGCCGCGGCCCCCGCAGGCCGCCGGGCAGCAGACCGCGATCGACGCATGGGCCGAGGGGCTGCTCGACGCCGCCCCCGGGTTCCCCGACGACCCCGCGACCGATCTGCTGCGCCGCCGTCCGCCGCGTCTGCGCGGGCGTCAGCTCACCTCGAGCCCGCACGGGCGCGCGGCGGGCGAGCTGGCGGCGACGATCGCGGCATCCGTCGCCGACCTCGACCGCAGCTACCTGGCCGTGCAGGGTCCTCCGGGCACCGGCAAGACCTACGTCGGTGCCCGGGTGATCGCGAGCCTCGTGCGCGACCGCGGGTTCCGGGTCGGTGTGGTCGCGCAGTCCCATGCCGTCGTCGAGCACATGCTCGAAGGGGTCATCGCCGCCGGGGTGCCCGCCGTGCAGGTGGCGAAGGCGCCGAAGGATCCGGCATCGACCGGTCACGCGTTCACGGCGATCCGCAAGAACGGGATGGCCGGGTTCATCGCCGACCAGCCGGGCGGGTTCGTCGTCGGCGGCACCGCCTGGGACTTCGCGAACACCAACCGCGTTGCGCGCGGCGGGCTCGACCTGCTCGTGATCGACGAGGCGGGGCAGTTCTCCCTCGCCTCGACCATCGCCGTCTCGCTCGCCGCCCCGCGCCTGCTGCTGCTCGGCGACCCGCAGCAGCTGCCGCAGGTCAGTCAGGGAACGCATCCCGAGCCGGTCGACACGTCCGCGCTCGGGTGGGTGATGGCGGATGCCGCGGTGCTCCCGCCGACCCACGGCTACTTCCTCTCGCGCACCTGGCGCATGCATCCGCGTGTCGCCGCCCCGGTCTCGACCCTGTCCTACGACGGTGCGCTCGCCTCCGCCCCCGACGCCGGGCTCCGCTCGCTCGCCGGCATCGAGCCGGGCCTGCATCCGCTGCCCCTCGCCCACGAGGGCAATGCCGTGCAGTCGCCCGAAGAGGCCGCCGAGGTCGTGCGACTCGCCCGCGACCTGGTGGGTCGCACGTACACCGACCCGGGCGATCCCGATGCCGCGGGCGGACGGGCGCTCGCGGCATCCGATCTGATCGTGGTCACCCCGTACAACGCGCAGCAGGTGCTCGTCGAGGAGGCGCTCGCCGGCGCCGGTCTCGCCGACGTGCGGGTGGGCACGGTGGACCGCTTTCAGGGGCAGGAGGCGGCGGTCGCGATCGTGAGCCTCGCCGCGTCGTCCGGGCGGGCGGCGCCGCGCGGACTCGAGTTCCTGCTGCTGCAGAACCGGCTCAACGTCGCGGTCTCGCGGGCGAAGGTCGCCGCCTACGTGATCTATTCGCCCGCTCTGCTCGACGACCTGCCGTACACCCCGGCCGGCGTCGCGCGCCTGAGCGCGTTCGCTCGGCTCGTCGGCGTCGCCTGACCCCAGGCCCGCGGCGCGCTCGACGACGCCGGCCGCGTCGCGGCACCCCTCGCGCACGCCCACCGGCAGGTGCCGCGACGCCGAGCGACGTGCCGCCGTGAGGATCTCGTCAGGATGCCCCGAACAGGTCATGTCGGTCGGCTACCATCGAGCGGCTTCGCCGCGCTCCACCCGCTGTCCCGAGTCGGAGCGGCGCGACCGCCCCGAGAGAGGAGCCCGCCCATGCCCTTGGTCGACAACGCCATCTACGTCGACGGTCGCCGCGCCGAGACACCCGGCACGCTCGATGAGACCTACCGGCTGCACGACGATCGCGGAGGGCTCGCCTGGATCGGGCTCTACCGTCCGAGCGCCGAAGAGGTCGCCTCGGTCGCCGCCGAGTTCGACCTGCACCCGCTCGCCGTTGAGGACGC
>NZ_LMPK01000015.1:218606-219689 GCF_001423825.1 Microbacterium sp. Leaf351 | reverse complement strand
GCACGTGTTCGTCGGCCCCGACTTCGTCATCACGATCCGTCACGCGGAATCACCGAACCTCGCGGCGGTGCGCTCGCGACTCGAGCACCAGCCCGACCTGCTCGCGCTGGGTCCGGAGGCGATCCTCTACGCGATCCTCGACCGGGTGGTCGACGAGTACGAGCCCGTCGTCGCCGGAATCGAGAACGATCTCGACGAGATCGAGGATCAGCTCTTCGGTGACAGCGACGACGACGCCCTGTCGCGACGTATCTACGAGCTGTACGGCGAGGTGCTCAGCATCGGTCGGGCCGTGCACCCCCTCGCCGCCATGATCGACAAGCTCCAGCGCGGTTTCGAGAAGTNCGACGGCTACCGTACGCTGCTCGACAAGGCGCTCACGGTGCACTCCGCGCTCGTCGCGCGGCGACAGACCGAGGCGAATCTGGCTCAGAACGACGAGATCAAGAAGATCTCATCCTGGGCGGCGATCATCTTCGCGCCGACACTCATCGGAACGATCTACGGCATGAACTTCGAGGACATGCCCGAGCTGCACTGGCAGTACGGCTACCCGCTGGCGATCGGCGTGATGCTCGCATTCCCCACGACGCTCTACTTCATCTTCAAGCGCAAGCACTGGCTGTGAGCGCGGTCCGTCGACGCATCGCGGGGCGACGGAGGCCGCGCGTGCCGGGCCCACACATGGGGGTCGCCGCCGGCCCGAGCGACCGCGGTCAGACGGTGCCGTAGAGGCGGTCGCCCGCGTCTCCGAGCCCGGGCACGATGTAGCCGTGCTCGTTGAGCCGCTCATCGAGCGCGCCCAGCACCAGGGTCACGTCGCGTCCCGCGACCTGCTTCTCGATCGCCGCGACGCCTTCCGGGGCGCCGAGCAGGCAGATCGCCGTGACATCCTGTGCGCCCCGCGTGAAGAGGAACTCGATCGCGGCGCCCAGTGACCCGCCGGTGGCGAGCATCGGGTCGAGCACGAAGCACTGACGGTCGCTCAGATCGTCGGGGAGGCGCTCGGCGTACGTCGATGGCTCCAGCGTCTCCTCGTTGCGCACCATTCCGAGGAATCCCACCTCGGCGGTCGGCAGCAGC
>NZ_LMPK01000015.1:214713-218562 GCF_001423825.1 Microbacterium sp. Leaf351 | reverse complement strand
CCCGCACGTTGCGGGTCGCCTCGTAGGCGAGCAGCGTCACGAGCTCGGAGGTGAGCTGGCGGAAGATCGGCGACGGCGTGCGCTGGTCGCGCAGAACCGTGAGCTTGTGGGTGACGAGCGGGTGGTCGGCGACGTGCAAGCGCATGATCACAGGCTAGAGCACCGCCTACGCTGTCACCGTGACGACCCCCGCCGACCTCGCAGCCATGCGCCGGGCGCTTGCGCTCGCCGAGGTGGCGGGCACGGAGGGCGATGTTCCCGTGGGTGCGGTCGTGGTGGATGCCGCGGGCACCCCGATCGGCGAAGGGCGCAATCTGCGCGAGGCGACGGGGGATCCCACGGCGCACGCCGAGGTCGTCGCCCTGCGGCAGGCCGCGGCATCCATCGGGTCGTGGAACCTCGAGGGGTGCACGCTCGTCGTCACCCTGGAGCCCTGCCTGATGTGCGCGGGGGCGCTGCTGCAAGCGCGTGTGTCGCGGGTCGTGTTCGGCGCGTGGGACGACAAGGCGGGTGCAGCGGGGTCGATGTACGACGTGGTGCGCGACCGCCGTCTGCCCTACCGCGCAGAGGTCGTGGGCGGGGTGCTCGCCGCCGAGGCGCAGGCGCAGCTTCGGAGCTTCTTCGAGGCGCGCCGACCCGACGCCCTCTGACACGGCGTGTCGNCCGGCGTCCGGGCGGCGGGCGCGCCGCCCGGACGCCGGGCCGCAGCGCCCGCCGCCGCGACGAGAGCCTCAGCGGGGCAGGCGGGGGAGCACCGTCGAGCCGAGGTACTCGACCTGCTCGATGTCGCGCAGGTCCATGAGCTGGAAATACACGCGCGTGGCGCCGAGGGCCTGCAGGCGCTCGACCTTCGCCACGATCTCATCCAGCCCGCCGACGATGTTGGTGTCGCCGCGCACGCTGTCGAGGTCGCGGCCGATGGCCGCCGCACGGCGCTCGAGCTGCGCCTCGGTGGGGGCGGCGAGTGTCGGGAGTGCCACCGACAGCTTGAGCGTGCTCGGGTCGCGGCCGATCTCGGCGCACGCGCCGCGCACGCCCGCGAACTTCTCGGCGANNGCGCTGAGGTCCGCCGCCGCCGACGATCACCGGCACTCGGCCTTGCACGGGCTTCGGCAGGGCGGGCGCGTCCTCGAGGCGGTAGTGGGCGCCGTCGAACGAGAATGATCCGGATGCCTCCCACAGCCCGGTGATCACGGCGAGCTGCTCCTCGAGCAGGTCGAAGCGGCGGGGCGGGAACGGGATGCCGTAGGCGGTGTGCTCGGCCTCGAACCAGCCCGTGCCGAGCCCGAGCTCGACCCGGCCGCCGCTCATCGCGTCGACCTGCGCGACCTGCATGGCGAGGATCGCGGGAACCCGGTAGGTCACCGAGGAGACCAGGGTGCCGAGCCGGATGCGCGAGGTCTCGCGGGCGAGGCCGGCGAGGGTCGTCCACGCGTCGGTCGGACCGGGCAGCGGGTCGCCCTCGCCCATGCGCAGGTAGTGGTCCGAGCGGAAGAACCCGTCGAACCCGAGCCGCTCACCGGCCTGGGCGAATTCGAGCTGGTCGGCGTACGACGCCCCCTGCTGGGGCTCGGTGAACAGGCAGTACTCCATGTCCCCAGTCTGCCGCTCCGGCCCGCGGTGGGCGAGAGCGGTCAGTCGGACGAGGCGACGATGACCTCGGCGGTCGGCGGTGGCGGGGTGATCTGCCGTCGAGCGGATGCCTCGGGCTCGCCGTGCGCCCGGTAGAGGTCGGGCTCGAGGTAGATGACCCGCGCGATCGGCACGGCGGCGCGGATGCGCGCCTCGATCGCGTCGATGTCGCTGGCGACGCGGGCGAGCGGCAGGTCGGCGGCGAAGCCGAGTTTCGCCGCAACCAGCAGCTCGTCGGGTCCGAGATAGAGGGTCTTGATGTGGATGAGGTGCGAGATCTCGCCGCCGCCGGTGATCGCCGCTTCGATCGCCCGCTGGTCGGCGGGGCGCGCGCCCTCGCCGACCAGCAAGCTCTTCGTCTCGATGCCGAGCACGATCGCGACCGCGATCAGCAGCAGGCCGATCAACAGGGTGCCGAGGGCGTCGAACACCGGGTTGCCGGTGAGTCCCGACAGCCCGACGCCGAACAGTGCGAACACGAGACCGGTGAGGGCTGCGACATCCTCGAGCAGCACGACGGGCAGCTCGGGCGCCTTCGCGTGCCGGATGAACCCGAACCACGATTCCCCGGCGGCGCGGTGGTGGTTCGACTCGCGGATGGCGGTGCGCAGCGAGAAGGACTCCAGACCGATGGCGAGCAGCAGCACGACGAGCGGCAGCCACAGGTTCTCGAGCTCGTGCGGATGCTGCAACTTGTCGATGCCCTCGATGACCGAGAACAACCCACCGATCGAGAACAGGATGATCGCGACGACGAACGCGTAGACGTACCGTTCACGGCCGTAGCCGAACGGATGCTCAGCGTCGGCGCGGCGCCGGGCCTGACGGCCGCCGAAGAGCAGCAGCAGCTGATTTCCCGAGTCGGCGAGCGAGTGGATCGCCTCGGCGAGCATCGACGCCGACCCCGAGAAGGCCCACGCGAGGAACTTGGTGAGGGCGATGCCGAGGTTCGCGAGAAGTGCCGCGATGACCGCCCTGTTGCCGCCGGATGCGCTCATGGCGTCAGTCTAGGGATGCCCCGTCCCGGGCCGGAGGCATCCCTCGCCGTTCCGGGCGCCCCGGGCCCGGTCAGTCGGCCGAGCGCAGCACGATCGTCTCGGTGGGCGGCGCCGGGTCGACGGGTCGGCCCACGTAGCCGATGTGACTGAGGAGTGCGCGCCGCACCTCGGCGGGGCGCTCGAGGTGCGGCGAGTGGCCGACGCCGGGCAGCAGCAGCTCGGTGACCTCGCCGCCGCCGGCGGCGTAGGCCTCGAGCACGTCACGGGTCTGGGAGACCATCTCCTGGGCGGGCGCGGCGTCCGCCCCGGGCCAGCCGGGGATGATGCCGAGCGCCCCGAGGTGGTTGAGGTCGAAGAACGACGCGTCGGACACGATGGCGTCGGCGTCGCCGTGCACCCACAGCACCGGGGGCTTGACGGCGAGACCGACGATGCCGGACGTGTTGAAGTAGCCCGGCGCCATGGTGTTCAGCACGCCGATGCGGCCGGCCCCGAATCCGGGCCAGTTCTCGCTCGCCACGGCATCGCCGGGGTAGTTGCCCGTGGCGGTGGAGGTCGTGAGCATCGAGGCGACCCAGGCGTCCTCGTGCTCGCTCTCGAAGCCCGGGGCGACGTATCCGGATCGGAAGACGCTGCGCGGCGACGTCTGGGCGTCGGCGCTGGTGTCGTGGTCGGTGAGGCGCTGCACGAAGTCCGGGTTCGCTCCGCCGCCGCCGGTGCCGGCGTCGTCGTCGGTCAGGCGGCTGCCGTCGCGGCGGGTGCCGCCGAAGCCGTAGGGAGAGACCGGTGCCTGCAGAGTGAGGGATGCCACGGGGTGGTCGATCGCGTACTGCATCACGACGCCGCCTCCCATCGACCAGCCGACGAGGTGGGGCGCGGCGACCCCGAGGGCCTCGAGCGTCGCATGCACGTCGTCGCTGAAATCGCGCACCCCGCGGGTCGCGTCGATGGGCAGGCTCTCGCTCCCGCCGAACCCGCGCAGGTCGACGGCGATCACCCGCACGTCCCCGGGGAGGTCCTGCATGATCTNNNGGTCGGGTCGTCGTCCTCGCGCAGGAGCACGTTGACCGCGAGGCGGTCGGTCGCGACGGTGCGGGCGACGATTCCGTCGAACAGATCGGGCTGGGTGGTCATCGGGCGTCCCTCCGCGGCTCAGCCGAGGCGGCACCGCCCCGGCACTGCCGATGATAGTCGCGCCGTGCCGCCATGTGAATGAACT
>NZ_LMPK01000015.1:211528-214666 GCF_001423825.1 Microbacterium sp. Leaf351 | reverse complement strand
GCGATCGCCCGCGGAGTCGCGGCATCCGGATCCTCCCGTGGCATCGTCGTCACGAACCGCTCGGCGGCGAAGGCCGCGACGCTCGACGGCATCGCGGGTCTCGCATCGATCGCCCTCGAGGCGCATCCCGACGCCAACCTCACCGCGGCCGCCGGCGCCGACATCGTGCTGATCGGCGTGAAGCCCGCGATGGTGCCCGACCTGCTCGAGGCCGTCGCCCCCGTGCTGCGCCCCGGCACGATCGTCGTGAGCCTCGCGGCGGGCGTGACTGTGGCCACGTTCGAGCGCATCCTCGGTGACGGCGTCGTGGTGCTGCGCTCGATGCCGAACACCCCGGCGACCGTCGGACGGGCGGTGACCGGACTCGCCGCGGGCACGACGGCGGATGCCGCGCACGTCGCGCTCGTGCGACGGCTCTTCGAGACCGTCGGGGCCGTCGTCGAGGTGCCCGAGGACAAGATCGACGCCCTGTCGACGATCTCGGGCTCAGGGCCCGCCTACCTCTTCCTCTTCATCGAGGAGCTCACCAGGGCCGCGCTCGCCAAGGGATTCTCGCCCGCGGATGCGCGGCTCATGGCCGAGCAGACGGTGATCGGTGCTGCGGCGCTCCTCGCGGCGACCGGCGAGGATCCGGCCGAGCTGCGCCGCCAGGTGACGAGCCCGAAGGGCACGACCGAGCGGGCGATCGCGGTGCTGCAGGACGCCCATCTCGACGAGCTGCTCGGTCGCGCGACCGATGCCGCCCTCGCCCGTGCCCGGGAGCTCGCCGCCGGCGCCTGAGAGAGCGGATGCCGCGGCATCCGTCAACGCTCGAGCGCCGCGAACCTCTCGACGTCGCCGTTCGTGCCCGACACGATCACCAGGTCGTGCGCGGTGACGACGGTGTCGGCCTCGGCGTAGCGGAACGGCTTGCCGGGCGACTTCACGCCCACGACGGTGACGTTGAACTTCGTGCGCACGCCCGAGGCGCTCAGGGCGACTCCCCGCAGGAACTTCGGCGGGTAGAGCTTGGCGAGCACGAAGTCGTCGTCGAAGCGGATGAAGTCGAGCATGCGGCCGCTGACGAGGTGCGCGACGCGCTCGCCGGCCTCTCGCTCGGGGTAGATGACGTGGTTCGCCCCGACGCGGGCGAGGATCTTGCCGTGGGACTGGCTCACCGCCTTCGCCCAGATCTGCGGCACCTTCAGATCGACCAGGTTCGCGGTGATGAGCACGGACGCCTCGATGAGAGAACCGACGGCGACGACGGCCACCTGGAAGTCCTGCGCCCCGATCTGCCGCAGGGCGTCGATGTTGCGGGCGTCGGCCTGCACGGTGTGGGTGACCCGGTCCGACCACTTCTGCACGAGTTCCGCGCTGTCGTCGATCGCGAGCACCTCGCGGTCGAGACGGTCGAGCTCACCCGCGCACGCGGCCCCGAACCGGCCCAGCCCGATGACGAGCACCGGGGCATCGCTGCGCACCTTTTCAACCAACGATCGGCCTCTCGGTGGGGAACGTGTAGAGCTGCGAGCGCGACGACGCCGCCACGGCCGCGGCCAGTGTGACTGTACCAATGCGGCCCATGAAGATCGTGACCGCCATCACGTAGGCGGCCGGGTCGGGGAGCTCGGCGGTGAGCCCCGTCGAGAGCCCCACGGTGCCGAATGCGGAGATCACGTCGAAGAGCACATCGGCGATCGGGGCCTGCGTGATCTGCGCGATCGTGATCGTCGAGGCGGCGACGATCGTCGCGCCCCAGGCGACGACCGAGAGCGCGACCCGCTGCACGTCGCTCGGGATACGGCGGCCGAACGCGTTCACTGACGGGCGTCCGCGTGCCTCCGACCACACCGCGAGGGCGAGCACGGCGAGCGTCGTGACCTTGATGCCGCCGGCGGTCGAGGCCGAGCCGCCGCCCACGAACATCAGCATCGACCCGACCACGAGGGACGACCCGTTGAGATCCCCGATGTTCACCACGGAGAAGCCGCCGGAGCGGGTCATGGCGGAGAGGAAGAACGACTGGAAGGTGGTGTCGAAGGCGTCCATGCTGCCGAACGTCTTCGGGTTGGCGTACTCGAGCGTGAGGAAGACCACCGCGCCGGCGAGGAAGAGCACCACTGTCGTGATGAGGGTGAGCTTCGCGTGGAGCGACCATCGGCGCACGTGCCAGCGGTGCCGGGCGAGCGTGTAGATCACGGGGAAGCCGATGCTGCCGAGGAACACGCTCACCATGAGGGTCGTGAGGAAGACGTAGTCGTGTGCGAAGGGGGCGAGTCCGCCCGGGTTCGGGGTGAAGCCGGTGTTCGTGAACGACATGGCCGCGTAGTAGGGCGCCTGCCACAACGCGGTGAGCGGGTCGATGCCCGCGAGCAGGATCGACGGATAGAGCAGCACCGAGATGACCGCCTCGATCACCAGCGTCGACAGTGCGACGGTGCGCAGCAGCTGGCCCACCTCGCCCAGCCGCACGGTCTGGCCCTCGTTGACGGGGCCGGCGTGAGCCCGGAGCGGATTGGTGTCGCTCGCGGCGATGAGCTTGGCTCGCAGCCCCAGGCGCTTCGAGATCACGAGCCCCATGATCGAGGCGAGAGTCAGCACACCCATCCCGCCGACGTTGACGCCGACGTAGATGATGACGTGGCCGAACGCCGACCAGTGCGCGGCCATGTCGACGGTGGCGAGCCCCGTGACGCACACTGTCGAGACGGCGGTGAACAGCGCGTCGACGAACGGGGTCGCGCGTCCGTCGGCCGCTGCGGCCGGGAGCGACAGCAGACCCGTGAACACGAGGATCAGGGCGGTGAACACCAGCACCGCGAAACGGGCGGGAGAGGCGGTCGACAGATCGCGGATGTCGCGGGCGAACCGGGCGATCCAGGTGCCGAGGGCGCGTGCGGGGCCGGGTGTGGACACCTCGCCTGCCACCGCTGCCCCTCTCGTCGCCGCGCCTGTCATGGTAGCGGCCACGAGCCCCGGCTAACCTAGGCACATGGCGGACATCTTCGGCGTGATCGCGGACGCGACCCGGCGCGACATCCTCTCGTTCCTGCTCGAGCGGTCGCGCACCGCCGAGGCCGGAACGAGTGTCTCGCTGATCGTGCAGGAGCTCGGGGTGAGCCAGCCGACGGTGTCCAAGCACCTGAAGGTGCTGCG
>NZ_LMPK01000015.1:210562-211488 GCF_001423825.1 Microbacterium sp. Leaf351 | reverse complement strand
GAGGCGTTGAGCGCCGTGCTGCCCGAGCCTGCCGCGCACGCGGCGGAGGTCGTGGGGCGCGCCGCGGCATCCGTCGGTCACGTCGTGACCACGGCGCTGAAGAAGCTCCCCGGCCGCTGAGCCGCTCGGCTCAGCCGTTGCTCGAGCCGTTGCCGTTGCTCGAGTTGGACCCGTTGCCGCGCTGGTGGCCGAACGGGCCGTAGCCGCCCTGGCCGCCGCTCCCGTTGCCGTAGCCGTTGCCGTGGCCGGGCATCATCCCGCCTTGACCGCCGCGCGTGTGCATCGAGTTCGACACGGCGACCTGGATGTGTGCTCCGACCCATCCGACCGCGACGCCGCCGCCGAAGGTCAGGGCGAGCAGGATCAGGCCGCCCGCGATCGAGCCTCCGATGATCCACCCGCGGCGGCTGCGGGCGGGTGGCGGCGTGGCCGCCGAACCCGTCGCCGCGCCCGTCGCCGCGGGCGGTGCGGGCGGTGCGGATGCCGCGGCATCCGCTGCATACGAGGGGGTGAGCTCGCCGGCGGCACCGCCGGCGTGGTGGTTCGCGGGCAGCGGCACGGTGGGCTGATCGGGGGTCGTCGAGTCGGACATGGCGGCATGATGCGCGCCGGAGGTGGATGCCGCTCATCATGCGTCGATGAAGTCGCTGGGGATCCGCCGTCTCCCGTGTTTACACGGAAGTCGCGCGACCCCTACGATGTGCGTTACGCGTGTGACGCGTGTTGCTGGGGGGAAGGGAAAACCATGACGGGGCTGCCCGAAGTGCAGTTCTTGACGGTCGCCGAGGTCGCCGACGTGATGCGGGTCTCGAAGATGACGGTCTATCGCCTCGTGCACTCCGGGGAGCTTCCCGCGGTGCGCTTCGGGCGCAGCTTCCGCGTGCCCGCGAGCGCCGTCGACGAGGTCGTGACGCGTCCCGCGGCCG
>NZ_LMPK01000015.1:207538-210556 GCF_001423825.1 Microbacterium sp. Leaf351 | reverse complement strand
CCCAAACCGCCGACCAGTGAGGTTTTCCGTGGGTTCTGTCATCAAGAAGCGCCGCAAGCGCATGGCGAAGAAGAAGCACCGCAAGCTGCTTCGCAAGACTCGCCACCAGCGCCGCAACAAGAAGTGAGCGGCCGCCGCACCAGCGGTACTGACACAAGCGCCTGTCCGTGAGGATGGGCGCTTCGTGTTTGCTCCGGGCGGTCTTCCCGGGCGCACGCGCCCAGTACGCTTCAGAGCATGAAGTCCATCACCGTGCAGCAGCTCCACGAGCAGTCCGACGTGCCCCTCGTCGACGTGCGTGAGGTCGACGAGTTCACCGCCGGCCACGTGCCCGGCGCCGTGAACATCCCCCTGTCCACGCTCGGCGACAACCTCGACGCGCTGCCCGACGGTGCGTTCAACGTCATCTGCCAGCTCGGCGGCCGATCCGCCCGCGCGGTGCAGGCCCTCGAGGCACGCGGCTACGACGCCACCAACGTCGAGGGCGGCACGGGCGAGTGGGTCTCGGCCGGCTTCGCCGTGGAGCAGTGACCGGGCACTGTCCGCCCCTCTTCCTAGGATGACCCCGTGACCGAGATCACCCTCATCGGCAAAGACGGATGCCACCTCTGCGACGTCGCTCGCGGCGTCATCGAGCAGGTCGTCGCCGACTTGCCTGACGCCGACGCCGACCGTGTCGTGGTGGCCGAGGCATCCATTCTCGAGAATCCCGAGCTGTTCGACCTCTGGTGGGAGAAGATCCCGGTCGTGCTGATCGACGGCCGCGTGCACGCCCATTGGCGGGTCGCGCCGGAGCGGCTGCGCGACGCGGTGACCGAGTCGCTCCACGCGGTGAGCGCCTCGTGACCCTGCGGCATGTCGTCGCCTGGACGCTCGCGGCGACAGATCCCGCCGAGCGTGCGGAGCAGGCCGCCGAGGTCGCGCGTCGCCTGCTCGCCCTCGACGGGGTGGTTCCCTCGATCCGGGCGATCTCTGCCGGACCGAACGTGGCCTACGCCGATGTGAACGCCGATGTCGCCGTCGTCATCGACGTCGACGATCTCGCCGGACTCGAGGCGTATCAGACGCACCCCGCCCACCAGGAGGCCGCGGGCTACATCCGCAGCGTCGTGGCGTCCCGGCTCTCGGTCGACTTCGAGGTCTGACCCGCGCGTACCGCGCCCGCCGCCGCGCCGTGCACCCGACGCGGCGACGGACGGCGTCTCACGCGTCGGGGGCCGCCGGACGCACCGACACCGGGACGGCGTCGATCGTCAGATGCACTGCTTCGTCGAACTCCACGCGGTCGCCGGCGGAATGCTGCAGGCGCACGAGGGAGCCGTCGGCGGTGCGCACGAGGGTGCGGCGGAAGCTCCCGAGGAACGTGCTCTCCTGCACGATCGCCGGCACCGCATGGTCGCCGGGGGCGACGAGCCGCACGTTCTCGGGGCGCACGAACACGTCGACCTCGCCGACGACGGGCTCGCCCTGTACCGGAAGCTGGATGCCCCACACATCGACGCTCGTGCCGGTCGCGCGGCCCGGAACGGCGCTCGACAGGCCGACGAAGCCGGCGACATACGCGCTCGCCGGGCGCAGATAGAGCTCCTCAGGCGTGCCCACCTGCTCGATGCGACCCGCGTTCATCACGGCGATGCGATCGGAGACGGCGAGCGCCTCCTCCTGATCGTGCGTCACGAACAGCGTCGTGATGCCCAGGCGCAACTGGATGCGGCGGATCTCGTCGCGCAGTTGCACGCGCACCTTCGCATCGAGCGCCGACAGCGGCTCGTCAAGCAGGAGCACGCGCGGCTCGGTGACCAGCGCGCGGGCGAGCGCGACGCGCTGCTGCTGACCGCCCGACAGCTGGTGCGGGAAGCGATCGGCGAGGTGGTCGAGCCCGACGAGCGCGAGCGCGTCGGTCGCGCGTCGCGTCGCCTCGGCCTTGCCCACGCCGCGGCGGCGCAGGCCGAAGGCCGTGTTCTCGACGACCCGCAGGTGCGGGAAGAGACTGTAGGCCTGGAACACCATGCCGATGTCGCGCTTGTTGGTCGGCACCGACGAGACATCCTTCTCGCCCAGCAGAACCGCCCCCGAGGTCTCACGCTCGAGGCCGGCGAGCACTCGCAGGGCCGTCGTCTTGCCGCATCCCGAGGGACCCAGCAGGGAGACGAACTCGCCCGGCGCGATGTCGAGGTCGACCCCGTGCAGTACGCGCGTCGTGCCGTAGTCCTTCGTGACGCCGCGGAACTCGACGCGGGTGCCATCGCCCTGAGCGGCGAGGAGCAGATTGTCGCCGGTGCGCGGCAGTGCTCGCAGATCGGAGGTCATGAGCGGGTCCTTTCGGAACGGTCGCGTCCGACGCGGCCGATGACGAGCAGCAGCACGAACACGGCTGCGAGCGAGAGCAGGGTGAAGATCGCCGGCAGATAGGCGTCGGTCTTTCCGACCACGAGGAGCGCGGTCTGGAGCACCTGGCGGTTCAGGATCGACGCGATCGTGAACTCGCCCAGCACGACGGCGACGGTGAGAAGGGATGCCGCGAGCAGCCCCGGACGCAGGTTCGGCGCGAGCACGCGAAGGAGCACGGTGAGCCACCCCGACCCGAGCGTGCGCGCGGCCTCGGTCAGGGTGCGCAGGTCGATCGCGTCGACCGACGCCTGGATCGAGCGGAACGCGAAAGGCAGCGCCGTGATGCCGTAGGCGAACGCGAGCGTCCACGGGGCCGTGCCGATGGTGCGTCCGATCTGCAGGTAGACCGGCACGAGCCCCACCACGAGCACGATCGCGGGGATCGAGATCGGCAGCAGCGCGACGAACTCGAACACCCGGCGCAGGCGGGGGAACTTCAGGTTCACGAGCACGATCGTGGGTGCGAGCAACACGAGCACGATCACCACCGTGACGACCGCGATGATGAGCGAGTTGCCGATCGCGAGCCACAACGGGCGCAGCAGGTATGCGCTCGCGGGATCGAAGAGGGTCGCCCAGTGCACGAGTGAATAGCCGTCGCCGTCGCGCAGCGTGTAGAGCAGAGTC
>NZ_LMPK01000015.1:204737-207515 GCF_001423825.1 Microbacterium sp. Leaf351 | reverse complement strand
CCTCGCTGCCCGCCGCTGCACCGCGTTGTAGACGGCCATCGCGACGCCCACGACGACGATCATGCCGAGCGCGAGCGCACCCGCGAGGTTCTCGCGGCCGAGCACGGTCTCGCTCGTGAGCGCCGCGCGGATCTGCAGCGGCACGATCTGCGAGCCCTGGCTGGCGAGGGCCGCGGCCGTCGCATACGACGAGAACGCGTTCGCGAACAGGAGCAGGAGGCTGGCGAGGAAGCTCGGGGCCAGCACCGGGAAGCCCACGTGCAGCCAGAAACCGGCACGGGTGCCCCCGAGGGTGAGGTTCGCCTCGACCCACTGCGGCCGCAGTGCCGACAGGGCGGGCATAAACGTGATGACCATGAGCGGGATCTGGAAGTAGAGGTAGGCGGGGATGAGGCCGGGCAGGCCGTAGATCCAGGCGCCGCCGGCGTAGAGATCGATGCCGAAGGTCGTCGCGAGGAACTTCGTGACGACTCCCTGCAGACCGATCGTCGCGATCATCGCGAACGCGAGCGTGACGCCGCCGAACTGTGCGAACGTGCCCGACACCGCGTTCACGGAGGTGCGGACCACACCCGACTCCGACAGGCCGAGCATCGCGTAGCAGGCGAGTGCGCCGACGATCGCTCCGACCAGCGCGGTGAGCACCGAGACCCACGTGGAGTTCCAGAACGTCGCGAGGATGACCGGGTCGCCGAGTGCGGCGATGTTGTCGAGGGTGAACGCGCCCTTCTTCGTGAAGAAGCCGGAGCCGATGGCGAGCACCGTCGGCAGCGCGAGGAAGATCAGCACATATGCGGCGAACGGGACCAGGCCGATCCAGGCCCAGTCCCGACGGGGCCGCCGGGCCAGCGCGAGTGCGCCAGGCCCGGCGGTCCGTGTCGCCGAAGCGACTGACGTCACTGAACGGCCGCCGCCCACTTGGCGCCGAGCAGGGTGCCCGCAGCCGTGCTCTGGGCCGCGGTCGGCACGACGCTCTGGGTGGGCGCGGTCGGCAGCTCCGCCGCGAGGGTCGCGTCGATCGTGCCGGCCGTGGTCATGGCCGCCATGCGGGCCGGGCGGGCGCCGCCGGCGAGCCACAGGTTCTGCGCCTCGTCGCTGTAGAGGAACTCCTCCCACAGGCGCGCAGCCGCCGGGTGCGGGGCATCCTTGTTGATCGCCTGGTTGTAGTAGCCGGCGTAGCCGGTGCCGGGAAGGATCGCGACCTTCCAGTTCGCGTTGTCCTTCTTGTGGGCGAGGTTCAGGTAGTCCCAGTCGAAGACGACGGGGGTCTCGCCGCTGGCGACCGTGGAGCTGGTCACGTCGACCTTGAGCAGGTTGCCGGCCTTGTTGAGCTTCTGGAAGAAGTCGATGCCCGCCTGGTAGTCATCCAGCGTGCCGCCCGACTGCACGGTGGCAAGACCCACCGCGGCGAAGGCCGCGCCCGCCTGGGTCGGGTCGCCGTTGAGGGCGACCGCGCCCTTGTACGCCGAGCCGAGCAGGTCGTTCAGCGAGGTCGGGGCGGGGTACTTCGACGAGTCGTAGCCGATGGCCATGTACCCGCCGTAGTCGCCGTAGTAGAGACCCGACGACTCCTTGAGGGTGTCGGGGATGTCCGCCCAGGTCTGCACCTTGTAGGGGGCGAACTTGTCCGTGTTCTGCAGCGTGACAGTGAGGCCGAGGTCGAACACGTCGGGCGCGGTGTCCAGGCCCTGGTTCGAGGTCGCGGCCTGGATCTCCTCGGCGCTCGACGCGTCGGGCGAGGCCTCGTTGACGGTGATCTCGGGGTACTTCTTCTTGAACGCGTCGATGACGGCGCCGTAGTTGGCCCAGTCGTGGGGGAGTGCGATGACGTTGAGCTGGCCCTCGGCCTTGGCTGCGGCCTCGAGGGCGGCGAGCGAACCGAAGTCGGAGATGCTGGTCGCCGTCTTCGCGTCGACGCCGCCCGAAGAGCTCGTCGACGAGCTGCCGCCGGCGCAGCCGGCGAGCACGACGGAAGCGGCTGCGGCGACGGCGATGCCGGCGCCGGCACGGCGCAGGAGTGCGCGCGTGTGGGTCATGTCAGTTCCTCTCGGATGGTGTGGCGGGGGTTCGGGAACCCCGCACCGGGACGAGAGGAACGTACGTGCGGCGAGTGGCGCCGGTGAGAGCGTCAGGTGTCCGTCAGGTGACGGGTCGGTGACACCGGATGCCGCGGCATCCGGTGTCGGCGCTCACCGCGCCGTGATCACGGCGCGAGGCGCGTGGGACCGCGGAAGAGGTAGGTGACCTCGCGGATCGACGCCTCGCCCAGCAGCAGCATGAGCACGCGGGCGAGGCCCATGCCGAAGCCGCCGTGCGGCGGGGCGCCGTAGCGGAAGAAGTCGAGGTAGAAGTCGAGGTGGGCGGGGTCGAGCCCCTTCTCCTTCGCCTGCTCGATGAGCACGTCGACGCGGTGCTCGCGCTGCGCGCCGGTCGTGATCTCGACGCCCTTGAACAGCAGGTCGTACGACTTGGTGAGTCCCGTTTCGGCGTCGCGCATGTGGTAGAACGCACGGATCTCGGGGTGGTAGTCGGTGATGAAGACGAACTGGTGGCCGTAGGTCTCCTGCACGTAGGCGGAGATCTGGCGCTCGCCCTCGGGGTCGAGGTCGCCGTCGGTGCGGGGGATCTCGTAGCCCCGGTCGGCGACGATCTGGCGGGCCTCGGCGAGGGGGATGCGCGGGAACGGCACCGCGGGCACCTGCACCTCGATGCCGAACAGCTCTTCGATCTCGGCGCCGTGCGTGTCCTTGACCGCCTGGAACGCGGTCTGCAGCAGCT
>NZ_LMPK01000015.1:200012-204654 GCF_001423825.1 Microbacterium sp. Leaf351 | reverse complement strand
AGGCGGTCTTGTCCTCGAAGTAGTCGAGGGAGAAGAGCTCCGCGTTCGACTCCGACGGGCTCGCCATGAGCTTGGGGGAGTGGATCTCGATGTAGTCGCGCTCCACCCAGTAGGTGCGCAGTGCATGCTCGAAGGTCGTCTGCACGCGGAAGATGAGGTTGTTGCGGGCCTGGCGCAGGTCGAGGAAGCGCCAGTCCATGCGCTTGTCGAGGCCGCTGTCGGCGGCGATCGGGGTCTCGGGGTTGGCCGCCGCCGCGACCTCGAGCGTCGCGATCTTGATCTCGACGCCGCCGAGCTTCACCCGCTCGTCGTGCTTCAGCTCTCCCGTGACCGTGAGGAACGTGCCGCTCGCGAGCGCCGAGATCTCCTCGGTGAGGGCGAGGGCGACGGATGCCGCGGCATCCGCATCGTCGGTCACCTCGCGGGTTGCGGGGTTCACCAGCTGCACGGCGCCGGTCTCATCGCGCAGGATGACGAACTGCACCTTCTTCTGATCGCGCACCGTCTCGACCCAGNCCCGGACCGGTCCTTCGGGGAGGGACTTCAGCTGCTTGACGAGGACGCGTTCGCTCACAAACCTTCAGTCTACGTGCGGCCCGCCTCTAGCATGACGGCATGAGCCAGCCGCCGGTGCCGCCCGCGGGGCCTCCGCAACCGCCCGTCGGGTCGCCGCTGCCGCCCGCCCCGGTCGCGGTGACCGCGCCGGGGGTGCGCCGCACCTGGGACCTGGTGCTGACGATCGTGCTGCTGGTCTTGCTGATCGTGCCGGCGCTCATCGCCTCATACATGGCGGTGTTCCTCGTGTTCGCGTTCGACGCGTGCTCGAGCGACACCTGCAATGACGGCCTCGGCACCGTCGGTTTCTTCGTCGCGATGATCGCACCGTGGGCCGTGCTGGTCGTGGCGGGCGTGGTCGCGATCGTGCTGCTCGTGCGGCGGCGGCTGGCGTTCTGGGTTCCGCTCGTCGCGCTCGTGCTGATGGCGCTCGCGTGGTGTGGCGGCGCGGCGATCGTGTTCGGGTCGGCGAACCTGCGCTGACCGCGCCGCAGGGGCTCCCAGCCCTTTGGGATGTCGGCTTCATAGGGTCGGACGAGTGCGCCTCGCGGCGCGCCGATCACCGTTCCGCATGGCCGACACTGCCGACCCCGAGGATGTCCGATGACCGACGCCGCCCTGGCCGCTCCCCCCTTCCGTCCCGCCGCGACACTGCGGGCCGCGGCATCCGATGAACCGGATGACTCGTGGCTCGGCGCCCTCGTCGAGTGGGTCGTCTCACTCATGGACGTCATCGGCCCGGTCGGTGCGGGCATCGCGATCGCGCTCGAGAACCTCTTCCCGCCGCTGCCGAGCGAGGCGATCCTTCCGCTCGCGGGGTTCGCCGCCAACCGCGGCATGTTCACGCTCGTCGAGGCGCTCGTCTGGACGACGCTCGGTTCGGTCGTCGGTGCGCTCATCCTCTACGGCATCGGAGCATGGCTCGGGCTGGATCGGCTCCGCCGCGTCGCGGCGAAGGTGCCGCTGCTGCACGTCGAGGACGTCGACCGCACCGTGGAGTGGTTCGGTCGCCACGGGGCGAAGGCGGTGTTCTTCGGGCGGATGATCCCGATCTTCCGCAGCCTCATCTCCATCCCGGCCGGTGTCACCCGCATGCCGTTGTGGCGGTTCACGCTGCTCACGACCGCGGGCAGCGCGATCTGGAACACCGCGTTCGTTCTCGCCGGATTCTTCCTCGGCGAGTCGTGGCCGGTCATCGAGCAGTACGCCGACATCCTGCAGTACGTCGTGATCGCCGCCGTCGTGATCGGGGTCGCCTGGTTCGGGTGGGTGCGGGTGCGCCAGCTGCTGCGCACCCGACGCGGGTCGGTCGACGAGGCCTGAGCGCCCGCCGCTCAGGCCAGACACAGAAGCAGCGCCCGTAAACTGTGCGGGTGTCCGCCGACCGACTGCATCTCGTGCGCCACGGTGAGGTCCATAACCCCGATCACGTCCTGTACGGACGTCTGCCGAATTTCCGGCTGAGCGTCGACGGTCGGGTCATGGCCCGCCGCGCCGCCGAATACGTGCACGGGCTGGGGCGCCCGGTCGGGGCGCTCGTGTGCTCGCCGCTGCAGCGCACCCGGGAGTCGGCCGAGCCGTTCACCGAGCTGTTCGGCATCGAGCCGCGCGTCGATGAGCGCGTGATCGAGCCGACGAACGTGTTCGAGGGCCGGCGGATGTCGCGCGCCCTGCGCAACCCGCTGAACTGGCGCCATCTCCTGCGACCCTCGGTGCCGAGCTGGGGCGAGCCCTACGCCCAGGTCGCCGCGCGCATGGATGACGCGATGACCGAGGCGTGGAACCTGACCGCCGCCGGCGACGTGGTCGTCGTCTCGCACCAGCTTCCGATCTGGGTGACGCACCTCGCCGTCGCGGGCCTCCCGTTCCGGCACGACCCCCGGTCGCGCCGCTGCGGGCTCTCCAGCGTGACCAGCTTCGAGCGACGGGGCGAGCGCTGGGTCGAGATCGATTACGTCGAGCCGGCGTCGCTGTCGGGCGCCGTGGATGTGGGAGCAGTGTGACGATGACCAGACCCAACCGCCGCGGCATCCGCGTCATCGCCGCCGCCGTCGTCGCGGCCGCAGCCCTCGTGCTGGCCGGCTGCAGCAACGATTCGCTCGCTGCGCAGTACCGCGCCGGCGACAACAAGGGCTTCATCTCGGGCGACTTCCAGGTGCAGGAGATCCCCGCCGACCAGCGCGGCGACGCGGTGACCTTCTCGGGAACGACCGATCAGGGCACCGACGTCACGAGCAGCCAGTACCTCGGCAAGGTCGTCGTCGTGAACTTCTGGTACGCCGCGTGCGGCCCGTGCCGCGCCGAGGCGCCCGTGCTCGAGAAGGCGTTCACCGACGTGAAGGGGCAGGACGTCGAGTTCCTCGGCGTCAACATCTACGACCAGGCCGAGACGTCGCGCTCGTTCGCGCAGACCTACGGGGTGAGTTACCCGAGCGTGATCGCGATCAACAACGGCGACATCAAGATGTCGTTCGCGAAGTACGTGCCGCTGAGTGCCGTGCCGGTCACGGTCGTTCTCGACAAGCAGGGTCGCGTGTCCTCGCGCATCGTGAGTCAGCTCTCGGACGCCTCGATCCTCACCTCGTTGATCACCACGGCGGGGCAGACGTCGTGACCCGCGCCCGCCGGACCCGGGGGCACGCATGAGCGACATCGTCGCCGGCGGCGCCCTCTGGCTCGCGATCCCGATCGCGATGCTGGCAGGGCTCGTCTCCTTCCTCTCGCCGTGCGTGCTGCCGCTGGTGCCGGGCTATCTCGGATTCATCGGCGGCGCCGTCGCTCCGCGCCGCGGTGGCGGGCAGGCCACGCGCGGACGCCTCGTGCTGGGTGTCGTGCTCTTCATCGCCGGGTTCACCGTGATCTTCATGGCGATGAACGTCCTCGGCGGCACGTTCGGCGCGTTCCTCATCTCGTACAACGCGATCATCACGCGGGTGCTGGGAGTCGCGATCATCCTGCTCGGCCTCGTGTTCATCGGGATGTTCGGGTTCGCGCAGCGCACGTTGAAGCCGGTGGTGCGCGGCAACCTCGGCCTCATCGGGGCGCCGCTGCTGGGGCTGGCCCTCGGCATCGGCTGGGCGCCCTGCATCGGCCCGACCCTCGCGATCATCCTCGGCATGTCGTTCACGCAGGCCTCCGCGGGGCGGGGGGCCGTGCTCGGCCTCGCCTACTCGCTCGGGCTCGGCATCCCGTTCCTGCTCATCGCCCTCGGCTTCGGCTGGGCGGCCGGCGCCGTCGCGTTCATCCGCCGCCACATCCGCGTCGTCAACATCATCGGAGGCGTGCTCCTCATCCTCGTCGGCCTCGCCATGGTCACGGGTCTGTGGACCGACCTCATGTCCCACCTCCAGGGGGTGTTCTCGAGTGTCCCGCTCCCGCTCTGAGTCCGGTCGCGACGCCGACCCGTTGCGTCCGTCCGACCACATCGACGGCGCCGACGAGGCCGATGCCGTCGGCTCCGTCGACGAGAAGGATGCCGCATCCGCCGTCACTTCGCCGCGACTCGGTCCGCTCGGCTGGGCGCGGTGGGCGTGGCGTCAGCTCACGAGCATGCGCACGGCCCTGATCCTGCTGCTGCTGCTGGCGATCGCCGCGGTGCCCGGATCGATCGTGCCGCAGCGCACGGCGGACCCGAACGGCGTCACGCAGTACCAGACCGACCACCCCGATCTGTTCCCGATCCTCGACAAGCTGCAGCTGTTCGACGTCTACTCGTCGGCGTGGTTCTCGGCGATCTACCTGCTGCTGTTCATCTCGCTGATCGGCTGCGTGATCCCGCGTCTGAAGCACCACTGGAAGGCCATGCGGGCGCTCCCCCCGCGCACGCCGGCTCGGCTCTCCCGCCTCGACGACCACCGCGCCGCCACCCTCACGCTCGCCGACGGCGTCGATGCGACGACCGCCGCGGCGGACGCGATCGACGCCGCAGAGCGGATGCTGCGTGGCGCCCGCTACCGGGTGCACCGCTACGACGGCCGCGGCTCGTACTCCGTGTCGGCCGAGCGCGGCTATCTGCGCGAGACGGGCAACCTCCTCTTCCACATCGCGTTGGTGGGAGTGCTGATCGCGGTCGGCGTCGGCGGGGCGT
>NZ_LMPK01000015.1:194208-199924 GCF_001423825.1 Microbacterium sp. Leaf351 | reverse complement strand
GCGGGTGAACCATCCGCTCGAGGTCGCCGGGGACCGGGTCTATCTGATGGGCAACGGGTACGCGCCGACGATCATCGTGCGCGACTCCGCCGGCAAGGTGATCTACAACGAGTCGGTGCCGTTCCTGCCGCAGGACAACAACATGACCTCGCTGGGCGTCGTGAAGATCCCCGACGGGCTGCCGCAGCAGCTCGGTCTCGTCGGATTCTTCTACCCGACGATGCAGCCGCTGACCACGGGAGCGTTCAGCTCGGTCTACCCCGACCTGATCTACCCGGTGCTGACCCTCAACGTCTACGCCGGCGACCTCGGCATCAACGACGGAACCCCGCGTTCGGTGTACACCCTCGACCCGACCGGCATGACCCAGCTCACCGGCGGCACCACCGGGGTGAACTCGCTCGAGCTCATGCCGGGGCAGACCGCGAAGCTCCCGAACGACTGGGGCACGGTGACCTTCGTGAACGAGGCCGACCCGTCGGCATCCACCCTGGTGACCGGGAGCCTGGACGCCTCGAAGACGATGCAGGCGGTCGGCACCGACTACTCCGCGTCGGTGAAGCGCTTCGTGTCGCTGTCGATCCACCACGACGCCTCGTCGGTGTGGGTGCTGGTGTTCGCCGGGCTCGCCGTGGCCGGGCTTCTGGCCGCGCTGTTCGTTCCGCGCCGCCGCATGTGGGTGCGGGTCACTCCGAAGGACGGCGCGCTGCGCCTGGAGTACGCGGGGCTCGCGCGCGGCGAGGACCCGGCGATCGCCGTCGCGGTGACCCAGCTCGCCGAGCGCCACGCGAAGTCGGTCGCAAAGGCGGCGAAGACGGCGCCGCAGGCGTCGACGGACGCCTCCGATGCCCCCGCGGGCGACGACGCGACTCCCGGCGAAGCCCACAACGGCCGCGCGTAGAATCACCGCCATGCCCTCCACCGGTTTCTCGCTCGACTCCGCCTCGGTCATGCTCGTGTGGACGGCGATCGCCATCTACGCGCTCGCGTTCATCGCCTACACGATCGACCTCTCCCGACGCTCGGTGGCCGCCATCGACGCGAAGGATGCCGCCACCGAGGATGTGCGCGAGCTCGTCGGCGTAGGGGCGGCGACGGCCTCGTCGTCGGCCTCTTCCCGCGGCTCGGTCGAGACCATCGATCAGGTGCGTGCGCGACAGGAGCGCGCCGCCGAGGCACTGACGGCCCGCGGATCGCGTCGCGACCGCCCCGTGTGGGCGCGCATCGGCACGACGCTGACCTGGCTCGGCTTCCTCTTCCACCTCGCGGCCGACGTCACGCGCGGAATCGCCTCGGGCCGGGTGCCCTGGTCGAACATGTACGAGTTCGCCCTCACCGGAACCCTGCTGATCGTCGCGGTGTACCTCGCGGTGCTGTTCCGTTACGACCTTCGCTTCCTCGGCTCCTTCATCACGGGCCTCATCGTGCTGCTCATGGGTGGCTCTGCAGTCGCGTTCTACCGCGAGATCACGCCCCTCGCCGATCCGCTGAAGAGCGTGTGGCTCGTGGTGCACGTGTTCGTCGCCTCTCTCGCAACGGCGCTGTTCGCCCTCGCGTTCGCGCTCTCGGTGCTGCAGCTCATGCAGATCCGCCGCGAGCGCCGCGCGCTCGCCGCCGCCGAGGCGGGCACCGCCGGTGCGAAGACCGGTCCCGGATTCCTGCGGCTGCTGCCGTCGGCCGAGAACCTCGAGTCCCTCGCCTACCGATTCGCGATCATCGGCTTCATCTTCTGGACGTTCACCCTCATCGCAGGCTCCATCTGGGCGAACGACGCCTGGGGACGCTACTGGGGCTTCGACACGAAGGAAGTCTGGACCTTCGTCATCTGGGTCCTGTACGCGGGCTACATCCACGCGCGTGCGACGCGCGGTTGGCGCGGCACGCGGTCGGCGTGGCTGTCGATCGTCGGCTTCGCCGCGGTGATGTTCAACTTCACGATCGTCAACATGTTCTTCAAGGGTCTGCACGCCTACAGCGGGCTCACCACCGGCGGCAGCTGAGCCGACCGGCACACGACGAGGGGGTGGATGCCGCGGCATCCACCCCCTCGTCATGTCGCGCGGACGCGGGTCAGGCCGTCGTGCCGGCGACCACCGCCCGCACCGAGGACGTGCGGTGGCGCCACACCGCGAAGGTGGTGGCGAGCAGACCCAGCACCGTCCATACGACCATGCCGACGACGGCGGATCCGACGCCACCGGCACTCGCGAGCACCCCGAGGGCGGCGTTGTAGGCCGGCGCGGTCGGCATGAGACCGGCGAGCCAGGTCAGCCCCGACGGCGTCGTCGAGACGACCGACGTGGCGATGGCGAGTGTTCCGGCGATCGCGGCGATGAGGCGGCCGGTGCCGCGGAAGAGCGCGACGAGCGCCTGGTTGACCGCGGCGAACGCGATGCCGGCGACGACGCTCAGCCCGGCGTACGCGAGCCACGATCCGGTGTCGTAGTTCGCCGCGATCTGCACGACGATGGCGACGAGCACGCCCTGCAGGGCACCGATGACGGCGGCGGGGGCGAAGGAGCGCAGCGCCAGCACGACCGAGGGCAGACGGCTCGCGAGCGCACGACGCGAGACCGCCTGCAGCACCACGAAGGTCGCCAGCGATCCGAACCAGAGCACGAGGGTCGACAGCAGCGGGATGGCGGAGCCGCCGAACAGGTTCGTGGAGACCCCGCTGGCGGTCACCGGGTTCGCGACGACGTCGGCGAGGGTCGCCGCCTGCGTGTCGCTGTAGGTGGGGATCGATGAGACGGCCGTCTTCAGGCCGTCGGAGAGCGACGAGGCGCCGGTGGCGAGCTGGTCCACGCCGGCGACGAGCTGGGTCGCCCCGGACGACGCCTGGGTGGCGCCCGACGCGAGCGCGGCCGAGCCGGCGGCGATGCCGGATGCTCCGGACTGCAGCTGGTGCGCCGCGGCGGCCGACTGCGTGAGACCGGCCGAGGTCTGCGACGTCAGCTGGGACACGCCGGTCTGGGTGCCGGACGCGTAGCCCGCCGCGTAGCCGGCGGCCGTCGCCGCCCCGATCGCCGTGTCGTTCGCGGGGTCGGTCGGGGAGCCGACGAGTGTGCCGAGCTTCTCGCACAGCGTCGCGATGGCGGCCGTGTTCGTGTTCGGCAGCGCGTGCGGCGGCAGTAGCTGCGCGCACTCCTGGGCGAGGGCGCCGAGCGTCGTCGCGACCGCTGTCGTCTGGCTGGCCGCGCTGGCCGCGTACTGGGACGTGGTGGCGGCGGCCGAGTTCAACGACGGGCTCGCGACTTGCGCGGCAGCGGTCTCCAGTCCGCTCGCGAGCTGGCCGGCGCCCGATGACAGCTGGTTCGCGCCGGAGGTTAGCTGGTTCGCCCCGGAGGCGAGTTGGCCGATGCCGGAGGGGAGGGCGGCCGCACCGCTCGCGGCGGTGGCGGCGCCCGTGGCGAGCTGCTCGGCACCGCTCGAGGCCTGTCCGAGCTGCGTGTTGAGCGTCGTGAAGCCGAGCAGCACGTTCTTGACGTAGTTCTGCGACAGCTGCTGTCCCATGACGGATGTCGCGGTCTGCGCGATCTGCGCGGTGATCGCCGAGTCGACGACCTTCGCGTCGTTGGCCGTCGCGATCGAGATCGTCGCCTTCTCAGGTGTGCCGCCCGGGGCGGTGGAGGTGGCGGCGGCGGAGAAGTTGTCGGGGATGGTGATGACCGCGGCGTACGTGCCGTCGGCGAGACCGGAGGCCGCGTCATCCGTGTTGGAGATCACCCAGTCGAGGTTCGAGGGCAGGTCCTTCGAACCCTCGACGAGGCCGGCGGTCAACTGACGTCCGAGCGGCACCGTCTGGCCGTTGAGGGTGACCGGCTTGTCGTTGTTGACGATGGCCGCGGTCATGTTGCCGAGCCGGTCGGTCGGGTTGTACAGCGACACGACCAGCACGGCGCCGACGAGCACGGGCAGCAGGATCACGCCGATGACGGCGAGCCAGGTCACCGGGCGCAGGGTGCGGGAGCGTTCGAGCAGAGTCATGCGGTCACCTCGGCGACGTCGGACGCGGAGAGCGTCGTGCGGATGCGCAGTGCGGGCGCGATGGAGATGCGAGCGCCCCGCAGCAGGGCGCCGAGATCGTCGACGGAGGTCGGTGGCGCCGACGCGACGAGCGTCACGCGGCCGTCGCCGGCGCCCTCGCGCAGCAGGGCGAGCGCCTGGTCGCGGTCGGCGGGGGTGAGGCGTTCGAGCCGGTCGATGCCGTCGATCACGACGATGCTGGCGCGGCGCAGGCCGCGGCGCAGGTCGGTGAGCGGCGCCTCGCTGGTGCCGAGCGAGACGAACGCGCTGTGTCGACGGGCCCAGGCGTTGCGTCCGGGGAGAAGGTGGCCCGCCACACGCAGGCGCCCGCCGGTCGACTCGAGGCGTCCGGCGATCGTGAGCAGCAGGGCGCGGGTCGCCCGCGGGTCCTCCGCGGTGACGAGCAGGCCGTCGCCGGTCGCGAGCCTCACGTCGACGCCGGTGTAGACGCGACGCCGTTCGTCGTCGAGCTCGAGCGCGTCGGCGGCCACGGCGTAGCGGTCGGCGTCGTCGGGCCAGTCGGCCAGCGCGATCTCGCGCTCGACGGCCTCGCCCTCGATGTCGAAGTGGGGCAGGCGCTTGCCGAGCCAGCGCGGCATCCACCAGGCGTGCGCGCCGAGCAGTGCCATCACGGCCGGCACGAGCGTCATGCGCACCAGGAACGCGTCGAACAGGATGCCGCTGGCGAGCCCCAGTGCGATGGGCTTGAGGCTCGAGTCCCCCTCGGGGATGAACGCGGCGAACACGGCGAACATGATGGTCGCCGCCGCCGTGACGACGCGGGCGGAGCCGGTGTAGCCGCTGCGCACGGCGTCGATCGCGACCTCGCGGCGGGTGCGGCCGTCGGCCTTCGCGTGCACGAAGTCCTCGCGCATGCGCGAGACGAGGAAGACCTGGTAGTCCATCGCCAGGCCGAACAGCACGCCCATGAGCACGATCGGCATGAAGCTGATGATGGGGCCGACCTTCGCGACGTGGATGAGGTCGGCGCCCCAGCCCCACACGAACACGGCCGACACGACGCCGAACGCGGCGCCCACCGACAGCAGGTAGCCCAGCGCAGCCTTGATCGGCACCCAGATCGAGCGGAACACGACCATGAGCAGCACGAGCGAGAGCCCGACGACGAAGATGCCGAACGGCAGCAGCGCGCCGCCGAGGCGATCGGAGATGTCGATGCCGACCGCGGTGAAGCCGGTGACCTTCATGTCGACGCCGTAGGTGTCGAGGATGTGGTCGTGCTGCGCGCGCAGCTCCCGCACGAGTGCGGCCGTCTCGGGTGAGTCGGGCGCCGTCGTGGGGATGATCTGCACGATGCCCGTGTCGGCGGTCTCGTTCGGGGTCGCGAGGGCGACGGTCTTGACCCCCGGCAGGGTGGCGACGTCGTCGCCGATGTTCTTCATGAGGTTCAGCGGATCGGTCGAGGTGACGATCGTGCCGGTCATGATGAGCGGGCCGTTGAAGCCGGGTCCGAAGTGCTCGGAGATCAGGTCGTAGGTCTTGCGCGCCTCGCTGTCCTTCGGCAGTACGCCCGCGTTCGGAAGGGCCAGTTGCAGGCTCGCCGCCGGGATGGCCAGCACGCCGAGCGTCACGATGACCGCGATGGTCGTGACGAGCGGATGCCTCGTCACCACGCCCGCCCAGCGGGTGGAGAACGACCGGCGGGGTGCAGCATCCGATTTCTTCGCGG
>NZ_LMPK01000015.1:189743-194184 GCF_001423825.1 Microbacterium sp. Leaf351 | reverse complement strand
CCATCGTCGTCAGGAACGGGATGTTCGCGAAGCCGAGGCCGATGAGCGCGATGAGCACGGTGATGCCCGCGAAGACGACGGCGGAGCCGGCGGTGCCGGTCGCGCGGGCGGCGGACTCTTCCGGAGGGACGCCGGCGCGCACCTGGTCCTGATGTCGCGCGGCGATGAACAGCGCGTAGTCGATGCCGACGGCGAGCCCGAGCATCAGCGCGAGCAGAGGGGTCGTGGAGGACACCGAGGCGAACGCCGTCGCCCCGAGGATGAGCGACATGGAGATCGCGACGCCGATGAGGGCGCTCCCGAGGGGCATGCCGGCCATGAGGAACGACCGGAAGGTGACGAGCAGCACCAGCAGGGCGATCACGAGCCCGACCGCTTCGGTGATGCTGATGCCCGGCACCGAGACGGCGAACAGGTCGCCGCCGAGCTGGGCGGTGGCGCCCTGGGGGAGGGCGTGCTGCAGCGAGGTCGTGATCGACTGCAGGTCGGTCTTCGTGCTCGCCGGAACGTCGGTGACCTGGCCGTTGAACTGCATGCTGATGATGGCGGCGCTCTTGTCGTCGGAGACGAGGCCGTTGACGGTCTTCCCGAACGGATCGGTCGCTCCCAGCACGCCGTCGAGCGCTCCGATCTCGGTGACGGTGTTCGCGATCTCGCTCGTGTAGGCGCTCTCGTCGACCGTCTGCCCGGGGGCGGCGACCACGATGATCTGCGCGCTCGTGCCGGCCGCCTGCGGGAAGGTGCGGCTGAGCTGCTCGAGGCCGGCCTGGGACTCCGTGCCGGGGATCGAGAACGCGTTGTCGGTGCCCTTGCCGAACACCGCGGCGGCGCCGCCGGCGATGACCAGCAGCAGCACCCAGGTCAGCAGCACCCGCCACGGGTGGCGGAACGACCAACGGCCGAGCGAGTAGAGCAGTGTGGACACGACGCCTCCGCGAAATCGAGGTTCGGGGTTCGATACATGACTGTATCCGATACAGGTGTGTATCGTAGAGTCCGCCATCCCCCGCAACCTGAACGGCGGATGAGCGCACGGAGAGGTGGTGCGTCGCTGATGCCGACGACGCGCAGTCGCGAGAACACCCGAGCCCGCCTGGTCGAGGCGGCCTCCGAGGTGTTCGCAGAAGTCGGCTTCGACGGGGCATCCGTCGAGGCGATCTGCGAGCGCGCGGGTTTCACCCGCGGAGCCTTCTACTCCAACTTCGAGTCGAAGGAGGATCTCTTCTTCGAACTCGCCCGGCAGGTCTCCGACACCAAGCTCGCCCGCGTCGCGGACCGCGTGTCCGAGATGGCCGCCGCCGAGGTGCCCCGCAGCACTGCGGAGATCGTGCGCTTCGTGCTCGACATCGCCACCGACGACCGTCTCGGCGTGCTGCTCATGAGTGAGATCCGCACGAACGCGATGCGCGACGAGCGCCTGGCCCGTGCCTATCTCGCCTGGGACGGCGCGATGGCCGCCCGGGTCGCGCAGATCATCGCCGAGATCCGGCGCACGTCGCGTCTCGCGCTACGCGTCCCCGACGACGAGGCCGCCCGGATGCTCGTGAACACGTGGGAGGATGCCGCGGTGCACGCGGCGATCGCGCGCCTGTCGCCGAAGCGGGCCGAGCAGCAGTGCGCCGAGCGCATCGCGGCTCTGGCGTCGTTGCTGGTCGAGTCGCCCGCAGGCTGAGCCGCCGCCGTGTCGAGCCGTCGGATCCCTGTGGATCCGCGCCGGTGCGACCCCGTCGTGCGCCGGTCGCGATAGCCTCGCGAGGTGACCTCGCCGACGCCGACCGCCGCCGCAGCCCCCGCATCCCGCATCCCGCTCGCCCTCCCGATCCTGTTGATCGTCGGGGGCCTGGCGGGTCTCATCGCGGCGTTCAACCTGACGCTCGACGATCTGGCGCTGCTGAAGAACCCCGACGCGGCGCTCTCGTGCTCGGTCAACGCGTTCATCCAGTGCGGCAAGAACATCCAGTCGCCGCAGGGCAACGTGTTCGGGTTCCCGAACCCGATCCTCGGTCTCATGATGTTCCCCGCACCGATCGCGGTCGGGGTGGGGCTTCTGGCCCGGGCGCGCTTCGCCGCCTGGTTCTGGTGGCTGTTCCTGGCCGGCATGACCTTCGCGATGGGCTTCGTGCTCTGGCTCGCGTCCGAGAGCATCTTCTCGCTGCACACGCTGTGCCCGTGGTGCGCCCTGGTCTACCTCGCGGTGACTCCCATGTGGTTCGCCACCGTGCTGCATGTGTTCCGCGAGGGCTATGCGGGCACGGCGCTCGCGAAGGTCGGCCGCGTGCTGACCCCGTGGATCCCGCTTCTCACGATCCTCGTGTACCTCGCCATCTTCGGCACCGCCCAGCTGCAGCTCGGTCTGCTGCAGTCGCTGCTCTGAGCCGCGCCTCGCTCAGCCGGCGATCAGCGCGTGGCAGCGGGCGAGGCGTGACATCCACCAGTCGCGTCGGTCGTCGGATGCCTCGTGCCGCGCCAGCAGCGCCGCGTCGGGCTGCACGCGGCGCACGGCGATGACACCGCCTTCGGGGCGCAGCGGCTGCGCTGTGACGTCGGCGAGGAAGAGCGACGAGGTGCCGAGCCCGCAGTCGTAGTCGAGCTCGGGGAGCGCGGCAGCGAGGGCGAGTCCCATGCCGAGCCCGACCGAGGTGTCGAGCGCGCTCGAGACCACCGCCGGCAGCCCCGCCGCGGCCACGACCTCCAGTGCCCGGGAGAGACCGCCGAGCGGCGCCGCCTTGACGACGAGGATGTCGGCCGCCCCCGCGCGGGCCACGGCGAGGGGATCCTCGGCCTTGCGCACGCTCTCGTCGGCGGCGATCGGCACGTCGAGGTCGTGCATGCGGGCGCGGATGTCGGCGAGCTCGTCGACCCGCGCGCACGGCTGCTCGACGTATTCGAGGTCGTACGGCTCCAGCGCGCGGATGGCGTGCTCTGCCTCGTCGACGTTCCATCCGCCGTTCGCGTCGAGGCGCACGCGTCCCTCCGGGCCGAGCGCCCGTCGCACCGCCGCGACGCGGGCGACGTCGTCGGCGAGAGACTTCCCGCGCTCGGCGACCTTCACCTTCGCGGTGCGGCAGCCGTCGAAGCGGGCCAGCACCACGGGCACCTCGTCCGCCGCGACCGCCGGCACGGTCGCGTTCACCGGGATCTCGTCGCGGCGGGCGGCGGGCTGCGGCATCCACGCGAAATCGATCGCCGCACGCAGCCAGACGGATGCCTCGTCGTCGTCGTACTCGGCGAAGGGGGCGAACTCCGACCAGCCCTGCGGCCCCTCGAACAGCAGCGCCTCGCGCACGGTCACGCCCCGGAAGCGGGTCGCCATCGGCAGTGCGACGACCCGCGCGGTGGCGGCGATGTCGGCGAGCGACGGGGTGTCTGGCATCGGGCGTTCCGTTTCCTTAGCGTCATCCATGAGCGGGTGTGCGATCATGCCCGCGTGGATCTGACCTATTTGCAGGCCGTCGTCATCGGACTCCTCCAGGGAGTGACCGAACTCTTCCCGATCTCCAGCCTCGGGCATTCCATTCTCGTCCCCGCGTGGATCGGCGGCGAGTGGCAGTCCCTCGTCACCCAGGGCGACTCGTCGGGGCACACCCCGTTCCTCGCGTTCGTCGTGGCGTTGCACGTTGCGACGGCGCTCGCGCTCATCGTCTTCTACTGGCGGGACTGGGTCGCGGTGATCCGCGGGTTCTTCTGGTCGCTGCGCCACCGCAGTCTCGGCCGCAGCGAGGCGCGTCTGGCGTGGCTGCTCATCATCGGAACGATCCCGGTGGGCGTCATCGGCCTGCTGCTCGAGAAGCCGCTGCGTGTGCTCTTCTCGACCCCGCTCGTGGCCGCCGTCTTCCTGACCCTGAACGGCCTCGTGCTGCTGACGGCCGAGCTGCTGCGTCGCCGTCAGACGATCCTCGCCGGGCGGGCCGCCCGTGCCGCCGGGTCGCGTGCGGAGGCCCGCGGCGTCGCCGCCCGCCGCATCGACGACCTGTCCCTCGGCGAGGGAGCCCTGATCGGCACCACCCAGGCGCTCGCCCTGCTGCCCGGCATCTCCCGCTCGGGTGTGACGATCTCGGCCGGACTCCTGCGCCGCCTCGACCACGAGAGCGCCGCACGGTTCGCGTTCATGCTCGCCACGCCCGTCATCCTCGCCGCCGGGGTTCTGAAGGTCCCCGACCTGCTGCAGCCCGACGCCCGCGGCATCATGGGCCAGGTCATAGTCGGCTCGATCTGCGCATTCGTCGCGGCCTTCGCCGCGGTGGCGTTCCTGTCGCGCTACTTCCACACGCGCACGCTGTACCCGTTCGTGATCTACTGCGTCGTGGTCGGGGTCGCCAGCATCATCCGCTTCGGCTTCTTCGGCTGAGCACCGCCC
The DNA here is from genome assembly GCF_001423825.1 of Microbacterium sp. Leaf351. Classification (NCBI taxonomy): domain Bacteria; kingdom Bacillati; phylum Actinomycetota; class Actinomycetes; order Micrococcales; family Microbacteriaceae; genus Microbacterium; species Microbacterium sp. Leaf351. The sequence goes on along the minus strand of NZ_LMPK01000015.1, from coordinate 189,827 downwards.
GCCGCCGCCCAGGCCGGCCGCGAGGGCGGCGGCGTCGGGCGGGGCAGGAATAGGCTGGATGCCATGCTCCTCGACACCCCGGTC
>NZ_LMPK01000015.1:187866-189690 GCF_001423825.1 Microbacterium sp. Leaf351 | reverse complement strand
CCCGCTCTCGGGCGACCCCGAGGGCCGCCACTTCGAGTCGTGGACGATGCTCGCGGCGTGGGCCGAGCAGACGGAGAAGGTCGAATTCGGCGCCCTCGTGAACTGCAACAGCTACCGCAACGCCGACCTGCAGGCCGACATGGCCCGCACGGTCGACCACATCTCGGCCAAGGGCGGCGAGGGGCGATTCATCTTCGGCACGGGCTCGGGCTGGTTCGAGCGCGACTACGACGAGTACGGCTACGAGTTCGGCACCCCCGGCACCCGCCTCACCGCGCTCGCCGAGGCTCTGCCGCGCATCGAGGCGCGCTGGGAGAAGCTGGTGCCGGTGCCGACCCGAAAGATCCCGGTGCTCATCGGCGGCAAGGGCGAGCAGAAGACACTGCGCATCGTCGCCCGTCACGCCGACATCTGGCACAGCTTCGTCACCCCCGAGGAGCTCGCGCACAAGATCTCGGTCATCGACGAGTGGGCGGCGAAGGACGGCACGGACGTGTCGAACCTGGTCGTCTCGAACGAGCTGCAGCGCCGCACGACCGACGACGCCGACGCGCTCTATGACGCCGGCGTGCGCCTGTTCACGCTCGGCTTCGACGGACCCGACTGGGACTTCGACGTCGTGCGCTGCTGGCTGCAGTGGCGCGACGGCAAGAACTGAGCCGCGCATGATCTCGCCGCTGTTCGATGAGTCCGAGTGGGCGGATGCCCCGGGGGCGGCGTCGTACACCGACATCACCGCCCACGTCAGCCGTGACGGGCGCATCGCCCGCATCGCGTTCGACCGACCCGAGGTGCGCAACGCGTTCCGTCCGCACACGGTCGACGAGCTCTACCGGGCGCTGGACATCGCGCGTCAGGACCCGCGCATCGGCGTGGTGCTGCTGACCGGCAACGGGCCGAGCCCGAAGGACGGCGGGTGGGCGTTCTGCTCGGGCGGCGACCAGCGCATCCGCGGTCGCGACGGCTACAAATACAGCGAGGACGAGGCCGCAGTGCACGACCCGGCCCGCGCCGGGCGGCTGCACATCCTCGAGGTGCAGCGGCTCATCCGCTTCATGCCGAAGCCCGTGATCGCGGTCGTCCCCGGATGGGCGGCCGGTGGCGGGCACTCGCTCTACGTCGTGTGCGATCTGGCGATCGCCTCGCGTGAGCACGCCCGGTTCAAGCAGACCGACGCCGACGTGGGCTCGTTCGACGCGGGGTACGGCTCGGCGTACTTCGCGCGCCAGGTGGGTCAGAAGGTGGCGCGGGAGATCTTCTTCCTGGCGGAGGAATACTCCGCAGAGCGGGCGTACGAGATCGGGGCGATCAACCGTGTCGTCGCGCACGAGGACCTCGAGCGCGAGGCGGTGGCGATGGCACGCACGATCCTCGGCAAGTCGCCCACGGCGATCCGCATGCTGAAGTACGCGTTCAACGCGGTCGACGACGGGCTCGTCGGCCAGCAGCTGTTCGCGGGCGAGGCGACGCGTCTCGCCTACGGCACCGATGAGGCCGTCGAGGGCCGCGACGCATTCCTCGAGAAGCGCGACCCCGACTGGTCGCCGTATCCCTGGCACTTCTGAGATGACGGATGTCGCGGCCCTGACCCGTGCGCTGCGCGCCGCGCTCGACGGGTCGGGGTCCGCGCTGCGTCTCGGCGGCGAGCCGGTGGCTGCGGCGCCGGCCGCGCGGCCGCAGGAGAACGCGCGAGAACAGGACGTTGCCCGCGAAGGCTCCCTGTCCTCGCGCGACGACCTGTTGCCGGGCGCGGCGGCGGTCATCACGACGTCGGGGTCGACGGGGCATCCGAAGTCGGTCGTGCTGTCGGCCGATGCCCTGCTC
>NZ_LMPK01000015.1:169697-187839 GCF_001423825.1 Microbacterium sp. Leaf351 | reverse complement strand
CCTACGTCGCCGGCCTGCAGGTGCTGGTGCGCTCGGTCGTCAGCGGCACCGAGCCGGTCGTGCTGCCATCGATTGCGCACGGCGGACGGTTCGCGGCATCCGATGTCATCGAGGCCACCGACGCCCTCGGCCCGGGGCCCCGCTACACGGCCCTGGTGCCGACCCAGTTGAGCGACCTGCTCGACGCGGATGCCGCCGCCGCCCGAGCGCTCGCGAGCTTCGACGCCGTGCTGATCGGCGGTCAAGCGCTCGCCCCCGCGCTCGCCGAACGGGCCGCGGCGGCGGGGGTGCGCATCGTGCGCACCTACGGGTCGAGCGAGACCGCCGGCGGATGCGTCTACGACGGAGCGCCGCTCGACGGCGTGCGGCTGCGCGTCGAAGCGGGCGAGGTGCAGGTGGCGGGGCCGACGCTCGCCGACGGCTACCTGGGTGATCCGGCACTCACCGCGGCGGTGTTCCCGGTCGACGCCGACGGGGTGCGCTGGTATCGCACGGGCGACGCCGGCAGCGTCGACGACGGGATGCTGCGCATCACCGGCCGTATCGACAACGTGATCGTCTCGGGCGGGGTGAACGTCTCGCTCGACCGGGTGGAGCGGGCGGTGCGCACGGTGCCCGCGCTCGTCGCCGCGGTCGTCGTCGGGGTTCCGGACGCGCGGTGGGGCGAGGCATCCGCCATCGTCGTCGCGGGGGACGTCGACGAGGCCGCCGCTCTCGCCGCGGCCCGCGCGCGCGTCGAGGCCGAGGTGGGCGGCGCAGCCCGCCCCGCGCACCTGCTGACCGTCGCCGAGATGCCGTTGCTCGCCTCAGGGAAGCCCGACCGGCGTGCGCTCGCCGCGCACGCACGCGCCGCCCTCTCGGCGGGCACATGAGCGCGCGCCCCTAGGATTGCTCCCCGTGGCAGGCAACACCAAGAAGCGGCGCTCGGCGCCCGCGCGCAAGACGCACCCCCGAGGCAATCCGCAGCGCTCCGGCTCGCCCGTGACCGCGCCGCGTCGCGCGGGTGTGCGCGACTGGATCGCCGCCGCGCGTCTGCGCACCCTGCCGCTCGCGATCGCCCCCGTGCTCATCGGCACCGGCGCCGCGCACGTGATCGACCCGAACCTTCACTGGGTGCTGGCACTCGGATGCCTCGCGGTCGCGGTCTTCCTGCAGATCGGCGTGAACTACGCGAACGACTACAGCGACGGCATCCGCGGCACCGACGACTACCGGGTGGGCCCGGGCCGGCTCACCGGCTCCCGCAAGGCCGCCCCGAAGGCGGTCCTCGCTGTCGCCCTGGCGTTCTTCGCGCTCGCGGGCATCGTCGGAGTCGTGCTCACGGTGCGCACCCAGCACTGGTGGCTGCTGATCGTCGGCGCGGTGTGCGTCGCGGCGGCGTGGTTCTACACCGGCGGCAAGCGTCCCTACGGCTACAACGCCCTCGGCGAGGTGTTCGTCTTCGTCTTCTTCGGGCTGGTCGCCACGGCCGGAACGACCTTCATCCAGGTCGGCGTCGTGCCGCAGGAAGCCTGGTTCGGCGGGGTCGCAGCGGGTCTGCTCGCCTGTGCCGTGCTGCTCGCGAACAACCTGCGCGACATCCCCCAGGATCGTGAGGCCGGCAAGCGCACCCTGAGCGTGCTGATCGGCGCGCGCGGCACACAGGTGCTGTACACGGTGTTCGTCGTCGTGGCGCTGCTGATCGCCTGCTTCCTCGGGTTCTTCTACCCGATCGCGTGGCTCGCGCTGATGTCGCTGCTGCTGCTCGGTCCGGCGCTGCTCATCGTGTGGATGTACGGCAAGCCGCAGGAGCTCGTGATCGCCCTCAGTCTCACGTCGCTCGGAGCCCTCGCCTACGGCGCACTGCTGTTCTGGGCGTTCTCGGCCTGAACCGCGGCATCCGCTCCGGCCGGTGGGTGACGCTCAGCGCGCGTCGTCGTCGCCGAAGTAGGCGTCTGCCGCCTCGTCCTCGTCGAACTCGTTGCGGCGCACGCGGTCGCCGCTGCGCGCGGCGCGCCGACGCTCGCGGTTGTCGGCGAGGGTCGTGGTGACCTCGTCGAGGGGGCGTCGCAGGAAGATCACCGAGATGCTCAGTCCGATCAGTGCGGCGAAGATCGCGGCGAGCCAGACGAACTGCTGGAAGATCGGGAGCAGCATCATGAGGCCGAACGGCACGGCGAATGCGAGCAGACGCAGCACCGAGTAGAGCACGGCCGAGCGCACGGGATGGGCGGACATCCCTCCATCGTAGGTCGGCCGGTGACGTGTCGCCTGAACGAGCGGATGCGTCATCCCGCCGTCCTCCCCAGGCCTCTCCCCGGCGGGCGCGCCTAGGATGAGGGCATGCGGCTCGTGCTGATCGTTGCAGTGCTCGCGGTCGTGTTCTGGATCTACAGCGTCATCGACGGCGCTGTGCAACCGGCCGACCGGCACCGCGGCGTGTCCAAGCCCGTGTGGATCCTCATCCTGCTGCTCCTGCCGGTCATCGGCGGGGTGCTCTGGTTCACCATCGGCCGCTCGCGGCTTCGTTCCGCCGGACGGCCCGCCCCCGACGACGACCCCGCGTTCCTCGGGTCGCTCGCGGATCTCTCCGACCAGGATGAGCGCATCCGCCGGCTGGAAGAGGAGTTGGCACGCCTCGACGCGGAGGACGCCGACCCCGACCTCCCTCCCCGTACGACCGACGACGACGAGAAGCGCAAGGGCTGACCGCGTGACCGATCGATCTCCGGCGACGGATGCCGCCGCGGCCCTGCTGGGCGCGCTCGTCGCGCAGGGGGTGCGGCATCTCGTCGTCAGCCCCGGCTCGCGCTCCCAGGCCCTCGCCCTCGCCGCCGCGGAGCTCGACCGCCGCGGACTCGCCCAGCTGCACGTGCGCATCGATGAGCGCGTCGCGGGCTTCACGGCGCTCGGCATCGGCCGCGAGTCCGGTGTGCCCGCCGCCGTCATCTGCACCTCGGGCACCGCGGTCGCGAACCTGCTGCCTGCCGCCCTCGAAGCGCACCACGCCGGTGTGCCGCTGCTGCTGCTCACCGCAGATCGCCCGCCCGAGCTGCGCGGCGTGGGCGCGAACCAGACCACCCGCCAGCCGGGACTCTTCGCGCTCGCCGCGCGCCACGAGACCGATCTTCCGGTGCCCGAGGAGACCGACCCCGACGGCACCGCCGAGCAGACCGCGATGCTGCGCGCCGTGGCCGCCCAGGCCGTCGAGGAGGCCATCGGTGCCGGCACCCGCGCCGCCGGCCCGGTGCACCTGAACCTGCCGTACCGCGAGCCGCTCGCCGGGCCCCTCCCGGCCTGGTTCGCGGCCGAGGCTGCGGCCGTTCCCGTTCCCGCCGCCCCCGCCGAGGAGGGCGAAGNCCCCGAGCCCCTGCCGCACCTGCTCGTGCGGGGTCCGCGCACCGTGGTGATCGCCGGATCCGACGCCGGGCCCGACGCCGAGCAGCTCGCCCACCTGGGCGGCTGGCCGCTCGTCGCCGAGATCGTCTCCGGTGCCCGATTCGGCCGGCAGCTCGTGCACGGCTATCGCGAACTGCTCCGCGATCCCGCGCTCGGCGGAGCCGTCGAGCGGGCGGTGGTGCTGGGGCATCCGACTCTCAGCCGCGAGGTCACCGCCCTGCTCTCGCGTGCCGACGTCGAGGTTGTCGCGCTGCGCGGCCCCGGCGAGCCGCTCAACCTCAACGGTGAGAGCCTCGCCGTCGACGCGCTCGCCGTCGAACCCGGCGACACCGACCGCGAGTGGCTCGGTGCATGGCTGCGGGCGTCGCGCGAGGCATCCGTCGATCTCACCCCGCCCGCGCCCGACGCCGATGCGCTCGCGTCCGCCGAGCCCCAGCGCCGCCTCGGTGCGATCGACGCCGAGCTCGCGGTCGCGCGGAAGCGGGTCGATCGCACGCTGCTCGTCGATGCCGTCTGGCGCGCGACCTGGCCGCACGACCGACTCGTGTTCGGATCGTCGCGGCTCGTTCGGGTCGCCGACCAGGTGCTCGGCGGCAAGAAGGTGCGGGTGCACGCCAACCGTGGGCTCGCGGGTATCGACGGCACGATCGCGACCGCCCTCGGCGTCGCCGCCGCCTCGCAGGCGGACGGGCGACCGGGCGTCACCCGGGTGCTCCTCGGCGACCTCGCGCTGCTGCACGACGTCGGCGCGCTGCTGGCCGCGCCCGGCGAGCCGGAACCGCGCATCCAGGTGATCGTCGGCAACGACGGCGGCGGCACGATCTTCGACGGGCTCGAGGTGGCCCAGATCGCAGGCCCCGAGGCGATGGATCGCGTGCAGTACACGCCGCAGACCGTGCGCCTCGAACAGCTCGCCCTCGCCTACGGCTGGGAGTACCACCGCGTCACGACACGGTCCGCGCTCGATCAGGTGCTCACATCGCCGTCGGGCGGACGTCAGCTCATCGAGGTGCCTCTCGAGCGCTGAGCGCGCCGCGGCATCCGCTCAGGCGAGCGCGTCGACGATCGGGCGGAACTTCACCCGGGTCTCGAGCAACTCCGCCTCGGGGTCGCTCGAGGCGACGATGCCGGCGCCCGCGAACGCCGTCACCGGGATGTCGTCGCGATCCTCGGCCGTGGGAGACGACGACTCTGCGCCGAACTGCGCGCAGCGCAGCGCGATCGCCCACTCGCCGTCGCCGTCGCCGTCGATCCAGCCGACCGGACCGGCGTAGCGTCCGCGGTCGAACGGCTCGAGCTCGCGGATCGTCGCGAGGGCCGACGCCGTCGGGGTGCCGGCGACCGCGGCGGTGGGGTGCAGCACCGCGACGAGATCCAGAGCGGATGCCTCGTGCCCCAGGTCGCCCTCGACGTCGGTCGCGAGGTGCCACACGTTGGGCAGCTTCAGGGTGAAGGGCGTCTCGGCGGCGGTCACCGCGCGCGTGTGACCGGCGAGCGCGTCGAGCACGCTCTGCACGGCGAAGCGGTGCTCGTCGAGATCCTTCTGGCTGGTCGCGAGAGCGACGGCGGCCGCGGCATCCCGATCGGCATCGGCGCCGCGCGCGGCGGTGCCGGCGAGCACCCGGGCGGTGAGGGTGCCGTCGTGCACGGTGACGAGGGTCTCGGGGCTCGCGCCGATGAGGCCGCCGACGGCGAAGGTCCACGTGTCGGGGTAGCCGCTCTGCAGGGCGCGCACGAGCCGGCGCAGGTCGGCGCCCGCCGGCACCGACCCCACGAGGTCGCGGGCCAGCACCACCTTCTCGAGCTCGCCGCGGCCGATGCGGGCCACCGCCTCGGCGACGGCGCGGGTGTAGTCCTCGGGGCTCTGCGCGCCGGGTCCGAGCGTGGCCGACCAGTACGGGCCGTACGGGATCGGGGCGACATCCTCGCCCTGATCGGATGCCTCCTCCCTCGTGATGCGCGTGATCCAGGTCTTCCCGCCGGTGCGGCCGACGACGACGGACGGAACCACCAGTCGCGACGTCGCACCCGAACGGGAGCGCGCCTCGGCGTGCTCGTCGAACGCGAGAGAGCCGAAGGCGAGGAGGCCCGTGCCGGGGGCGTGCACCTTGTCGTCGACGGACGCGGCATCCGCGATCGCGCGCCACGTCGACGCGAGCCGGGTCGCGGCCTCCGCGGATGCCTCGAGGGTGATCAGCGGGCGACCGATCCCGACGAATCCGTCGCCGCGCCGCGACCACACCAGCGGTGTGTGCGGGTCCGCCAGAGCCAGCAGATCCTCGTGCGCGATGGTCTCCCGGGTGACCGCCACCAGTCGGGGGGGAGCGGGCAGGGTCACCCGTCCAGCCTAGGCCTCGCCCGGCCCGCCTAGACTCGACGGGTGACCGCCGCCGACGAGCCCAACCGCGCCGACCTGGGCAAGGATCCCGCCCGTGTGAGCGGCATGTTCGATCAGGTGGCCGCGGCCTACGACCGCACCAACACGCTGCTGAGCCTCGGCAACGATCGCCTCTGGCGCATCGCGATGACCCGCGCCGTCGCGCCGCAGCCGGGGGAGCGGGTGCTCGACCTTGCGGCGGGCACAGGAGCATCGAGCGTCGCACTCGCCCGCAGCGGCGCCGAGGTCGTCGCCGCGGACTTCTCGCCCGGCATGATCGCCGAGGGCGCGCGGCGGCACGGCGGCATCCCGAATCTCTCCTTCGTCGAAGCCGACGCCATGGCGCTGCCGTTCGATGACGCATCGTTCGACGTCGTCACCATCTCGTTCGGGCTGCGCAACGTCGCCGAGCCCAAGGTCGCCCTCGCCGAGCTGCTGCGGGTCACCAAGCCCGGCGGCCGCCTCGTGATCTGCGAGTTCTCCCAGCCGCAGAATCCGGTTTTCGCGGCGCTCTACCGTTTCTACAACGACCGCGTGCTGCCCACCGTCGCCCGCTGGGTGAGTTCGAACGCCGATGCGTACGACTACCTCAACGAGTCGATCAAGGCCTGGCCCGCCCAGCGCGCGCTCGCCGCATGGGTGCGCGAGGCCGGCTGGACCGATGTCGCCTACCGCGACCTCACCTTCGGCATCGTCGCGCTCCACCGTGCGGTGAAGGCCTGATCGGCGCACCTGGGCATCGGCTACGAGGCGTTCTCGACCGACGGGATCGGCGGCCACCGGTGGAGTGAGCGCCGGTAGGCTGTCTGCGTGACTCCGACCTCGTCCGCGCCCGGTCTGCCCCTGGCAGGTCACCTCAGCGTGACGGAGCGGGTGTTCGCGGGGCCGGCCTCCCGTCGCCTGTGGAAGACGGTCGAAGCGGGTCTCGCGCAGGTCGAGGCCCAGCTGGCGACCGAGATCGCGTTCACCGATCGGCTCGCCGACGTCACCAGCCGCTACCTCTACCAGGCCGGCGGCAAGCGGGTGCGGCCGATGCTGACGCTGCTCACCGCGCAGCTCGGCGACGGCGCGACACAGCCGGTCATCGAGGGTGCCGCCGCCCTCGAGCTCACCCACCTCGGCTCCCTCTACCACGACGACGTCATGGACGGTGCGGACGTGCGCCGCGGCGTTCCGGCCGCCCATGCCGTGTGGGGCAACAGCATCGCCATCCTCACCGGCGACCTGCTCTTCTCCCGCGCCAGCCAGATCATGGCCCGCCACGGCGATGCCGCCATCCAGCTGCAGGCCGACACGTTCGAACGACTCGTGCTCGGCCAGTTGCACGAGACCGTGGGTGCGTCCGACGACGACGACCCGGTGGAGTTCTACCTGCAGGTGCTCGCCGACAAGACCGGCTCACTCATCGCGGCATCCGCGAAGGCCGGAATCACGTTCGGCAACGGCCCCGAGGAGTACGCCGAGCCGCTGCAGGTCTTCGGCGACAAGGCGGGCGTCGCGTTCCAGTTGCTCGATGACGTCATCGACCTCTCGGCCGACGCCGACGAGACCGGCAAGGTGCCCGGCACCGACCTGCGCGCGGGCGTTCCGACCATGCCCTACCTGCTGCTCGGCGCCGACACCGACGCCGCCTCGGTCGACCTGCGCGCCCGCATCGACGAGGGCGTCGCCCGCATCGCCGACGGCGCCGACCCGGCGATCCTCGACGAGCCGCTCACCCGGCTGCGCGAGCACCCCGCGACCCTCCGCACGCTCGAGCTCGCCCGTCAGTGGGCGTCTGACGCGGTCGCCGCCCTGGCGCCGCTCCCCGCCGGGCCCGTGCGCGAGGGCCTCACGCGGTTCGCCGACGCGGTCGTCGACCGCAGCAGCTGACCCCCCGACGCCCGGCCGCGCCGCGGCATCCGACTGCGTCGCGCCCCACGAAAGGACACCCCCATGACCAAGCTCCGGCTGGCCATCGTCGGTGCCGGTCCCGCAGGGATCTACGCCGCCGACATCCTCCTGAAGGAACAGCGGCCCTTCGACGTCTCGATCGATCTGTTCGAGCACCTGCCGGCTCCCTACGGACTCGTGCGTTACGGCGTGGCCCCCGACCACCCGCGCATCAAGGGCGTCATCACGGCGCTGCGCGAGGTGCTCGACCGCGGTGACATCCGCATCTTCGGCAACGTGCGCTACGGCGTCGACATCACCCTCGAGGACCTGAAGAAGCACTACAACGCGGTCATCTTCGCGACCGGAGCGATCCGTGACGCCGACCTCGACATCCCCGGGATCGACGCTCAGGGCTCGTACGGCGCGGCCGATTTCGTGAGCTGGTTCGACGGGCACCCCGACGTGCCGCGCACCTGGCCGCTCGAGGCGGCATCCGTCGCTGTCGTCGGCGTCGGCAACGTCGCGCTCGACGTGTCGCGCATTCTCGCGAAGCACGCGATCGACCTGCTGCCGACCGAGGTGCCGGGCAACGTCTACGAGATCCTCGAGGCGAGCCCCGTCACCGACGTGCACGTGTTCGGCCGCCGCGGCCCGGCGCAGGTGAAGTTCACCCCGCTCGAGCTGCGCGAGCTCGGTGAGCTGCGCGACGTCGACATGGTCGTCTACGACGAGGACTTCGACTACGACGAGGCCTCCCTCGCGGCGATCGCGAGCAACAAGCAGGTCAAGGTCATCGACCGCGTGCTGCAGGAGTGGCGCACGCGTCCGGCGGCGAACGGTGCTGCCGGGCCCGCCTCGCGCCGCCTGCACCTGCACTTCTGGGCGAAGCCTGTCGAGGTCACGACGGATGCCGCGGGCCGGGTCGCGTCCCTCGTCTACGAGCGCACCCGTCCCGACGGGCAGGGCGGGGTCGTCGGGACCGGCGAGCTGCGCGAGGTGCCGATCGGGCAGCTCTACCGCGCTGTCGGCTACTTCGGCTCGCCGCTGCCGGGGGTGCCGTTCGACGACCGGCACGGGGTCATCCCGAACCACGAGGGTCAGGTTCTCGAGCCCGACTCGAACGAGATCGTTCCGGGCGTCTATGCGACCGGGTGGATCAAGCGCGGGCCGGTGGGGCTCATCGGCCACACTAAGTCCGACGCGATGGAGACCGTGCGCCACCTCGTGGGCGACCAGGCGTCGTGGTGGCAGCCCGAGGACCCGTCCGACGAGGCGATCCCCGCGCTCCTCGCTGAGCGCGGTGTGCGCTGGACCGACCTCGAGGGCTGGCACCGCCTCGACGAGCACGAGATCGCCCTCGGGGCTCCGCACGAGCGCGCACGCATCAAGGTCGTTCCGCGCGACGAGATGATCAGCATCTCCCGCGGCGAATGACCGCGGCACGGCGACCCACCCCCGGGCTGCTCGCGGCACTCGGGTTCATCACGGCGGTCGGCCCGTTCGCGGTCGACATGTACCTTCCGTCGTTCACGCAGATCGGCACCGATCTCGCCGCTCCCGCCTCGAGCGTGCAGCTGACCCTCACCGCGTTCCTCATCGGCATCGGCGTGGGTCAGCTGATCCTCGGACCTCTGTCCGACCGGTTCGGCAGGCGCCCCGTGTTGGTCATCGCGCTGGCGGTGTTCGCGGCATCCGGTGTCGCGATGGCGTTCACGCCGACCGTCGAGGTGTTCATCGCGTTGCGCCTGGTGCAGGGTCTGACGGGAGCCGCGGGCATGATGCTCGCCCGCGCGATCGCCGTGGACCTCAGCGAGGGCGAGACGGCGGTGCGGGCGCTGAGCCTCATCGCGATGCTCGTCGGGCTCGGGCCGCTCATCGCACCCCCCATCGGCGGCGCGGTCGCGGCGATCGCCGGCTGGCGCGGGGTGCTCGGGGTGCTCGCCGCGATCTCGGTCGCGATGTTCGTGCTCGCCGTGGCGGTGGTGCCGGAGTCGCTGCCGCCCGAGAAGCGACACGCAGGAGGGGTGGCGGGCGCGTTCGCGCGGTATGGCACGCTGCTGCGTGACGGCGGCGTGCGCGGCTATGTGACGGTGTTCGCGTTCGGCTTCGCCGCGATGATGGCCTACATCTCCGCCTCGCCGTTCGTCGGCCAGACCGTGCTGCGCATGCCGCCCCTCGTGTATGCGTTCGGGTTCGCGGCGGGAGCGGCGGGCATCGTGCTCTCGAACCTCGTCAACGCGCGGGTCGCGCCGAGAGTCGGCGTGAGACGGATGCTGCTGGTCGGCGTCGCGCTCTCCGTCGTCGCCTCGGTCGCGCTGGCGGTGCTCGCGCTCACGGGGGCGCTGCAGCCGGCGACGTTCATCCTGTGCGCGTTCGTGCTGACTTCGGCGACGGGTCTCATCATGTCGAACGCGAGTGCGCTCGCTCTCGCCCGCGCGGCTGCGGCGCGGGGCGCGGGAGCGGCCCTGCTCGGGTCGAGCCAGTTCCTCGTCGGGGCGATCGCCTCCCCGCTCGTCGGCCTGTGGGGCGAGGACACGGCGGTGCCGATGGCGCTCGTCGCGCTCGTCGCATCGGCGGTGGCGGCGGTCGTCGTGCTGCTCACCCGTCCGCGGCCGCTGCCGGCCGCCTAGGCGGAGCCGCCCGCGGCGGAGCGGGTACCGTGGCTCACCGGTTGAGCGCTGTCAGCACCGCCATCAGTGCAGATCGGTCGCCGGCCGACTCGAAGAACAGGCGGTCGGCCTCCTCGACCACCTGAACCGCCCGGAGCGCGAGGGCCACGCCGTCGTCGGTGACGTCGATGATGTGCGCACGGGCGTCATCGGGGTCGGTCGTGCGCACCAGCAGATTCTTCTCCGCGAGCGCTCGGATGACCTGCGACGTCATCATGGCGTCGGTGTTCGCATGCTCGGCGATCCGTCGTTGATTCGGCCGTTCCCCGGCCACCCGGGTCAGCCACCAGGCGCTGGCGAGAAGCACGAACTGCACGTGTGTGAGGCCCAGCGGCTTGAGCGTGGACGTGATGACCCGCTGCCAACTCAGCGTCGCTCGCCACAGGAGGAGTCCGGGGCTCTCGCGCGGCTCGAGCGAGTCAGCCACGCGGGCGCTTCGCGTGTGCGCCGAGCGCGGCGATGACGTCGGCGAAGTCCTCGCTCACGCCCGCGCCGACCTCGGCCGACACCTCGTCAGGCCCCTCCACCGTGCAGCGATAGGTCACCCGGCTTCCGGTTCCCCACGCCTCGATCTCGTGGCGGACACGCACCGTCACCCCGGCATCGGGCACGGGTGTGAGGTCCTCGTATCCACGCTCCGCCTCGACCCACGTGAGCTCGAAGGGCAGCTCGCTCCCGTCGGGGAACACCATCACCGCGGTCGTGCCCGCCGCGAACGGGTCGTCGATGCGCACGGCTGCGACGCCGTCGTTCCATTCGGACCACCGCGCCGGGTCGGCCATGATCGCGAACACCGCCGACGGCGTCGCGTCGCACTCGCCCGTGAACTCTCGTACCCACATGTCGAACTCCCTCAATTCAGTATGCGCACATACTAATTCGACGGCGGGTCGATGTCCACATCGTCAGCGACGTGATGGTCGCCGAACCGCGACGACTCGGGCGCGACTCGGGCTATTCGGCGACGGGACGAGCGGATGCCGCGGCCGATCGCCCTGCGGTGAGCTCCTCGCCGACCACCACGACCCAGGGTGCCGCGGCGACGAGCAGGATCGAGAGCGCGAACGATGTGCCGATCTCGGCCAGGACGACGGCGGTGGCGAGCACGACGAGAGCGAGCGTCAGAGCCACCGCGTGTGCGCGCCGCACGCGGCGTGTGAGCGTTGCGGCGACCGCGAGATAGGTCGCGAGGAACACGGCGACCGCGATCGCGACGACCTGCACGGCGACCGCGAAGTCGACGTGCGCCTGCCCCTCGACCACGTAGGCGCCGACATGGAGTCCCGCCCCCGCCGCGGCGACCGCCGCGAAGACGAGCATGTGCAGGTAGCCGAACACGAAGCCGCCGCCGGGGCCATGCTCGAGCATGTGGCCGAACGGCACCGCGAAGTAGGCCCACCACATGCCGAAGGTGAGGATCACGCCGGCCGCGACGAGAACGATGGCGTCGCCCGACCAGCCGCTGTCGGCGATGATCGGCTGCACCGCGGTCACCGTGCCGAGCACGCCTTCGCCGAGGGCGATGAGCACGAGCAGGCCGTAGCGCTCCGCGATGTGGTGCGGATGCCAGGGGGTCGGACGCCGCCGCTCGGCGAGCAGCGGACCCCCGAGCTCGATGAGGTAGAGCACGGCCGCGAACGCCAGGGTGGGGCCGAGTTCGAGATGCAGCACGGCGGTGGCTACCCACCCGATCTGTGCGATCGCGATGAACGTCGCATAGGTCAGCGCCGTTCGGCGGTGCGCGGGCGACTGGGCTGCGAGGCGCAGCCATTGGGCGAGCATGGCGACGCGCATGATCACGTAGCCGGCGACGACCACCGCGTTGTCGATGCCGTGGCCGCCCTCCAGCGAGTGGAACACGTCGGAGAGGCCGAGGGCGAGGACCAGCACGCCCGCCATCTGCACCATCGTCGTGAGGCGGTACACCCAGTCGTCGGTGTCGAACGCCGAGGCGAACCACGAGAAGTTGATCCAGGCCCAGATGATCGCGAACATCCCGAAGGCGAATCCGCCGAGCCCGACGGCGAGACGTCCTTCCGCGATCTCGTGCGCCATCTGGGATCCGGCGATGCCGAACGCGACGACGAACGTCAGGTCGAAGAGGAGTTCGAGTGGGGTCGCTGCGCGGCCGTGCTCGCGGGGGTTCCGGCCGAGCATGCGGCGCATGCGTGCGGTCACGGATCCTGCGGCGACGTGCGGGGGAGTGTTCATCGTCACGGGGATCATCTTGCCGGTCCGGGGCGGTCGTAGGCTGGCGGCATGACGGTCGGGTGGGGCGCCGACATCCTCGGCGACGGATTCATGCAGCTCAGCCTGCCCCTCGGGGAGGACTCCGAGGGTGCGGTGGTCGCCACCCTGGTGCGTGCGGTGCCTGAGCGGGGGCCGGCGTCGTGGTTCGCCGCAAGGCCGCTCGGAGACGTCGATGTGCTCTACGTGCACGGGTGGTCGGACTACTTCTTCCAGACGAGGCTCGCCCGATTCTGGACCTCCCGTGGCGCCCGCTTCTTCGCCCTGGATCTTCGCAAGTACGGACGCAGCCTCCGGCCCGGGCAGACCCCCGGGTACGTGACCGACCTCACGACCTACGACGAGGACATCGCCGCAGCCCTCGGCGCCATGGGTCGCGACGGCGAGGGGCGGCATCCGCATCGCCGGCTCGTGCTGCTCGGGCATTCGACCGGCGGGCTGACCCTGAGCCTGTGGGCCGACCGGCATCCGCGGGCGGCGGCAGCCGTGATCCTGAACAGTCCGTGGCTCGAGTTCCAGCTGCCCGGGCGTCGGCGCAGTGCGCTCGCCCCGGTCGTCGGCATCGGGGCCCGGATGCGTCCGTACGAGACCGTGCCGCAGGTGGATCTCGGCTTCTACACACGGGCGCAGCGCGAGGTGGCCGACCCGACCGATCCGGTGTCGATCGATCTCGACTGGCGTCCCGAGCAGACGATGGCCGTGCACACCGGGTGGCTGAACGCGATTCTCGCGGGGCACGCGCGCGTCGAGGCGGGGCTGCGCATCGACGCGCCAGTGTGCGTGCTGCTGTCGGCGCGCAGCGCCGTGCCCACCCGGTGGAGCGAGGAGCTCACCCGTGCCGACAGCGTGCTCGTGGTCGACGACATCGCCCGCGCGGCGGTGCAGCTCGGCTCGTCGGTGACGGTCGAGCGCATCGAGGGTGCGTTGCACGACGTCTTCCTGTCGCGCCACGATGCCCGCGAGGAGGCGTACGCGCGTCTCGCGCGCTGGGCCGACGGGGTGCTCGCGCGAGGGTAGGCGGCGTCGCTCGAGGGCGTTGGGCCGTGTGCGCTCGACTTACGCGGCGAGGCGGGTCGGCACCGGCCACCCGCCGGTCGTGACCACGTCGCCGGGCGCCGACACGAGGCGGGCCGGCGCGAGGTCGGCGAGCCACGCGGGCGCCTCGGCACCGCGGATGATCGCGGCCGTCGACAGGGCGTTCGCCTCCACGCAGCTGCGCGCCGCGACCGTCACGGTGCGCCACACCTCGGGCGCCGGCTCCCCGGTGCGCGGGTCGACGATGTGATGGATGTCGCGCCCCGCCCGCTGCCACCGGCGATGAAGAACACTGGATGTCGCGATGCCCGCGCCCGCGCGCAGGGTGACCTGGTCGATCGGCTCGCCCGCGGCATCCTGCACCGTCACCTGCCAGCCGCCGACCGGCTCGGGGCCGGCGCAGGCGATGTCGCCGCCGAGGGAGAGCAGCACGCCGCAGTCGCACGCGACGGCGACTGCGGCTGCCACGCGATCGGCGGCGAGCGCCTTCGCGGTCGCGCCGAGGTCGAGGGAGAGGTGCGCGGGCACTGTTAGCAGGTCGCCGTCGAGCGTGATGCGGCGCCACCCGGGGGTGTGACGCACGACGACGCGGATGGGCCGGTCGTCGTCGAGGATCAGGCGGATGTCGCGGTCGTAGCCGAGGGCGTCCATCGCGGTGCGCACGGTGGGGTCGACGAGTCCGCCGGTGAGCTCGGCGGCCTCGAGGGCGGCGCGCACGAAGTCGGCGAGCGTGGCGCTCACACGCACTCCGTCCGGCAGCCGGTCGGAGATGCGGTTGAGTTCGGATGTCGCGTCGAACCGGTCGACCGCGGCGGCGATGATCGCGAGCTCGCGCTGCGCGACCTCGATCGCCATCGGGAGGGCGTCGTCGCGGGTGACCACGAGGCGGGCGTCGGTCGACCACAGCGCCCACTCGTGCGCGGCGGTCATCGTGAGCCCGACGTCGTGCCGTGCGAGGTGGTGCCGGATCCGCTCGAGACCGAGCCGGAGTTCGAGCTGGTCGATCCGCTGCTCGAGCTCGAGCTCGAACCGGACGACGTCGTGCCCGAGCTGGTGGTGCCCGAACTGGTGGTGCCCGACGACGACGTGCTCGAGCCGGATGTGCCCGTGCTCGACGTCCCCGTGCTCGAGGTGCCCGTGCTCGAGGACGACGTCGAGGTCGTGCTCGTTCCGCTCCACTCGGTCGCGACCGCGGGGGCGGCGGCGATCAGCACGCCCGCTCCGGCTGAGATCACCGCGGCGGTCGCGAGGGTCGCCCGCAGCTTCGCCTTCTCACTTCTGCGCATCGGATGCTCCTTCCGTTGTGAAAGAAGCGTGCGCGTCGCACTGATGCGCTCCCGAGGTCTGCGCCGGGCGGGCGGGGAGAGAACGCTATGCGATTGCTGTGACGGGATGCCGCGGCATCCGGGTCGATCACCGCGCGGTCCCGCTCTCCGCGACTTAGTCCACCCCCGGCCCCGGCGGCATTCGGCCGCGAAAAGCAGCGAGGTAGGCCTTGGCTTCGTAGGGTTCGAATCCCATCTCGCGATATGCGGCGAGTATCTGGTCGTCGGTGGCCCGGTCGGAGTCCTCGAGGTCCGGCGCGATCACCGGTAGTTGACGAACTGCAGGTCGACGTCGAGGTCGGCGGCCTTGAGGAGGCGCTGCACTTCCTGCAGGTCGTCGCGCGACTTCGAGGTCACGCGCAGCTCGTCGCCCTGGATCTGGCTCTTCACGGTCTTGGGGCCCTCGTCGCGGATGATCTTGCCGATCTTCTTCGCGTTCTCCTGCGAGATGCCTTCCTTGAGGCTCGAGGTGATGCGGTACTCCTTGCCGCTGGCGACGGGGTCCCCGGAGTCGAGCGACTTCAGCGAGATGCCGCGCTTGATGAGCTTCGACTGGAACACGTCGAGCACGGCCTTCGCGCGCTCCTCGCTGTTCGCCTTGATGAGGATCTGCTCGCCGCTCCACGCGATCGACGCGTCGGTGCCCTTGAAGTCGTAGCGCTGCTCGACCTCTTTGTGCGCCTGGTTGAGGGCGTTGTCGGCCTCCTGACGATCGATTTTGCTGACGATATCGAAGGAGCTGTCTGCCATGCCCGCGAGTCTAGCCGCGGCGTGTGGCGGCGTCCCGAGCCGGGGCGCTGCCCGGTTCGTAGACTGGTCGGCATGCACGCGCTCACCGAGAACGATCTGCGCGCCGCGTTCGTGAACGCCTCGACCGACGACCTGCGTCTGCTGGCCCTGCCGCACGACTTCCCGATCCTCGACTGGGACCACCTCGACTTCCTCGCCTGGCGCGACCCCGAGAACCGAGACCGCGGCTACCTCGTCGCCGAACGCGACGGCTCCCCGCACGGGGTCGTGCTGCGCGCGGCATCCTCGTCGTCACGCGGACATGTGGGCCTGTGCAACCTCTGCCACACGATGCAGCCGGGCAACCAGGTGACGCTCTTCTCGGCGCGACTTCCGGATGCCTCGGGGTCGAGCGTCGGCACCTACATCTGCGCCGATCTCAGCTGCCACGAGAACGTGCGGCTGGCGGCGCCGCTGGCGCCGGGCGAGATCCGGGCGAGCGTCGACGTGCGCATCGACGGCACGAAGGAGCGGGCGGAGTCGTTCGTCGCCCGCGTCGCCGAGCGCGTCTGACACGCCCCGCGCGCGGTGGCGCCCTGCGCTCCGCGCTGACAGAGTGGGCACGACTGCGAAGGAGCATCCATGGCCGCTGAATCCCGGGTCGTCGTGATCGGCGACGCGCTCATCGACGAACTGCGCGACGACAGCGGGGTGCGCGAGTTCGTCGGCGGTGCGGCCCTGAACGTCGCCGTCGGACTGTCGCGTCTCGGCGTGCCGACGAGCCTCATCGCGATGGTCGGCGACGACGAGCCGGGGGAGCGCATCCGCGGGTTCCTCGCCGACTACGGGGTCGAGCTGATCGCCTCCGCGTCACCGCACGGCACCTCGCGCGCGGTCAGCACGCGCAGCGCCGGCGGCGAGCCGACCTACGTCTTCAACACGGCCGCCCAACAGCGGCGAGTCGTCTACGGCGCCGCCGAGCGTGCGGCCATCGCCGCCGCGCCGCTCGTCGCGATCAGCTGCGTGCCGTTCGACGACCGCGCCCAGACCGACGAGCTGATCGACGCGGTGGCCGCGGCATCCGTCGTCGCCATCGATCCGAATCCTCGCGCCGGCATGCTGCACGACCGCGACGAGTTCGTGCGCGGGTTCGAGCGCGCGGCCGCGGGGGCGACCCTCGTCAAGGTGGGCGACGACGACGCCGAGCTGCTCTACGGCATCTCCCTCGATGCGCTCACCGACCGACTCGTCGGCCTCGGCGTCGGGGCGGTGCTCGCGACCCGCGGTTCTGCGGGCGCGCGCATCGTCGCCGGGGACGCCGATGTGTCGCTGCCCGTCTCGGCCCTGCCGGGACGCATCGTCGACACGATGGGAGCCGGCGATGCGGTGCTCGCGTCGGTCGCGGCATCCGTCATCGAGGGGCGTCCGGAGAGCGGCGACGCGTGGCGCGCGGTGCTGCACCGGGCGATGGATGTCGCGGCCGCGACCTGCCGCGTCGAGGGCGCCCTGCTGCGGCTCCCCGAGTCGCTGGGCGGCATCGACCTCGACCGCATCGGCACCTGAGCGCGCACCCGGGCCGATTTCGACACGGACCGCATCCCGGGTAAGATCGGAGATCGCGCCTCCGGTCGACTGAAAAAGCCGGGCGGGTGCGCCATGGCAGGTTACCCAAGCGGCCAAAGGGATCTGATTGTAACTCAGCCGGCTCAGCCTTCGGGGGTTCGAATCCCTCACCTGCCACCCCAGAACGGGCCTCGCATGTCGAGGCCCGTTCCTCGTTTTTCCGGGCGGATGTCCCGCCCCGCCCGTATGCTCGGGCGCGTGACCGCGGCATCCGGATTCGATCAATGACCGACATCGAGGTGTTCGTCGTCGTCGACGTCGCCGCGTGGCGGGAATGGCTGATCGCTCACGATGACGAGTCCGACGGGGTGTGGTTGGCGCTCGCCAAGAAGGGCGTGACCGAGCCGACCTCCCTCGTCTACCAGGAGGCGCTCGAAGAGGCGCTGTGCAGCGGCTGGATCGACGGGCAGAAGCGCTCGAACGACGAGGCCACCTTCCTGCAGCGCTTCACCCCGCGCCGCAAGCGATCGATGTGGTCGGCCCGCAACGTCGAGATCGTCGAACGACTCATCGCCGATGCGCGCATGCGCGCGCGTGGCCAGATCGAGATCGATGCGGCACAGTCCGACGGTCGCTGGGATCGCGCATACTCCGGGGCGGCGACCGCGGAGGTGCCCGACGACCTCGTCGCCGCGCTCGCCGCGGCCGGCCCGACCGCCGTCGAGACCTTCGCCACGGCGAACGCGAACAACCGCTACGCAGTGCTGCACCGCCTCATGACCGCCACCACGGCCGAGACCCGCGCCGCGCGACTCGACCGGCTGGTCGCGCAGTTCGCGCGCGGTGAGCGTCCGCACCCCCAGTAGCCCTCCCCGCACGCTTCCCGCTGGCGGTCATCCACAGCGGGACGTCATCGTCCTGGGCCGCGGGGACGCCGCATGCCA
>NZ_LMPK01000015.1:167905-169680 GCF_001423825.1 Microbacterium sp. Leaf351 | reverse complement strand
CCCCGCCCGCCGCGAACGGGTCGACCTCGTCCCCACTGGTGCGTGCATCGATCTGGGTCGCCATCGGCGCACTCATCGCCGCAGCAATCGTGAGCGTCGTCTGGGTGCTCGTGGGCAACCAGAACGGCCTCATCGGGCGGGCGTTCCTCACGATCTTCCTGCTCGCCGCATTCGCCGGGGTCTCGATCCTCGAGGCGCGGCTGTCATCGCGGCGTCCGGTGTGGTTCGTGCTGGTCAGCATGACGGTGTGGGTCGTGACGCTGCTCATCGGCGCGATCTTCATCTGGATGCCGGCAGGCTCCGCGCAAAGCGGCTACGACGATCCTTACGGCAGCGGCTCCAACCCGCTCGTCCCGTCGTATGACGGTGTCGACCCGCTTCTCGGCGCGCAGCGCACCTTCTCGTTCTTTCTCGTGGTGCTGATCCTCCAGCTCGCCGTGCTGCACGTGCGCCTCTACGTGAAGGCATGGCTGCGGTTCCGCACGTCGTTCACCACGGTCACGTCTCTCGCGACCATCGCCTTGGTCGGCATCCTCGCCGTGCTGCTGGTGATCCCGCTCGTGCTGCAGGAGTTCCTGCGCTTCCACGACATCTACTGGCGCCTCACGGTCGCCGTCGCCATCCTCGCCGCCGTCGGCACCGCCCTCGTGCCGCTCGTGACCGTGCTGTTCGCGCCGCGGACTCCCAAGCCCCTGGTCGCGGGGCCCCCGCCCGGATGGCCGACCTACGCCGACCGGGTCACGCCGCTGCCTCCGCTGCCGAACGGCACGCCGGACTGGAACGCGTACTACACGGGCCGGCCCAGCTATCCCGCTCCGGGCACGGCCCCCGCTGCCGCACCGGCGCCCGCGGCTCCCGTCGCTGCGCCGACCGGTGACCCGACGCTTCCGCCGCGCCCTCCGCTGCCGCCGCAGACGCCCACGGAGTGACCGCCGGGTCGCACACCCACGGTCAGATCGCGCCCTCCCCGCGTGACCTGACTCGGCGACGGGCCGCGCGACCCGATGGAACGGCGGCCCGCGACTGAACCTGGGGTTCAGGCCTCGAGCAGCTCCCGCGCCGCCCTCGCCGCGTTGTGACCGCCGATTCCGCTGACCGCGCCACCTCGCACCGCGCTCGATCCGCACAGCAGCACCCCGTCGACGCCTGACGCGACGCCCCAGCGGGCGGGTGCGGCATCGGGGGCGTCATCGAGCCACGGCCACGACAACGGGCCGTGGAAGATGTCACCGCCGACCATGCCGAGTGAGCGTTCGAGATCGTCGGTCGTGCGCGCCTCGATGCACGGCGACCCGTCGGGCGCGATCCACAGGCAGTCCTCGATCGGTTCGTCAAGCACCGCGTTCAGCGACCGGATCGCCGCGGACTGCACCTCGTCGCGCGCGCCCGCGGCGTCGCGTCCGGTCACCAACGCGTGCGGCACCTGCAGCCCGAACAGTGTCAGGGTCTGGGCGCCGGCGCTGCGCAGCTCGGGTCCGAGGATCGACGGGTCCGTCAGCGAATGACAGTAGATCTCCGCCGGCAGCGGATCGGGCACGCGACCGGCGCGCGCCGTGGCGTACGCGGCATCCAGATCGCTCATCCGCTCGTTCACGTGGAAGGTTCCCGCGAACGCCGCCTCGGGGGCCACGGATGTGTCGCGCAGCCGCGGCAGTCGACGCAGCAGCATGTTGACCTTCACCTGCGCGCCGGCCGGACGAGAGACAGCGGATGCCTCGCCCCCACCGGCCGTCACCAGATCGGCGAGAACGGCGGCCCCCACGCCCGACAGCACG
>NZ_LMPK01000015.1:166427-167894 GCF_001423825.1 Microbacterium sp. Leaf351 | reverse complement strand
CCTCCGCGCGCGTGCGCACCTCGGCACCCGCCTCGCGGGCTGCCCGCTCCATCTCTGCGCTGACCCGTCCCATGCCGCCGACGGGCACGTCCCAGTCGCCGGTGCCGCCACCGATCACGTGATAGAGGAAGCACCGGTTCTGGGCGAGAGAGGGGTCGTCCGACCATGACGACGTGCCGATGAGCCCGTCGGTGAGAGCGACCCCGCGCATCAGATCGGTCAGGAGACTCGCGCGCACGAGCTCGCCGAGAGGTCGCTCGGTCACCTGTTCCCACAGTTCGTCGTCGCCGAGCCGCGCGCGCACCGTCGCCGCCGTCGGCAGCGGCTCGGTCATCGTCGGGAACACCGCCGTCGCGAGCGGCGCGAGCCTGGTGAGCAGGTCGCGATAGCGGGAGGCCTCCTCCGGGTCGCCCGTCGTGGCGGTCATCGAGCGGGCGGTGGCCGCGGCATCCTGCGTGTCGACCAGCACGCCCCGTGACGGGTCAGCCGGGTCTGGTGTGTAGGACGAGTAGCGCCGGCGTCGCAGCTCGACGCGCAGGCCCAGGTCGTCGACGATGCGGCGGGGGAGCAGGCTCACCAGGTACGAGTAGCGCGAGAGTGAGGCATCCACGCCCGCCCACGGGCGCTCTGAGACGGCGGCGCCGCCGAGATGAGCGAGCCGCTCGAGGATGACGACCGAGCGTCCAGCCCGGCCGAGGTAGGCGGCCGCGACGAGGGCATTGTGGCCGCCGCCGATGATCACGACATCGTGCGTGGGGGTCATGGCCTCACGCTAGCGGTCCGCCCTGCGGCGTCACCGACGGGCCGGATGCCGCGGCCCGGGCGATAGCGTGGCGGTATGACCCTCCCGCTCGAACTGCAGTCGCTCGCCGTCGAGATCGCCCGGGAGGCGGGAGAGCTCGCCGCCCGCCGACGGGCCGAGGGTGTGACGATCGCGGCGACGAAGTCCGCGCTCGCCGACATCGTGACCGAGGCCGACCGCGAGGTCGAGGCGCTGATCCGCGATCGCATCGCCGCCGCCCGCCCCGATGACGGCTTCCTCGGCGAGGAGTCCGGCGGCGCCGATTCCCGCACCGGCATCGTCTGGGTGGTCGACCCCATCGACGGCACGGTCAACTACGCGTACGGACTCCCGATCTACGCCGTCAGCATCGGCATCGTGACCGGCAGCAGCGACCCGACCGCCTGGGAATCGCTCGCGGGCGTCGTCTACGCCCCGGCGCTCGGAGAGCTCTACCGGGCCGCGCGCGGCGAAGGTGCCTGGCTCGGCGATCACCGCCTGCACGTATCTCCCGAGATCGGCCCCGCCGGTGCCCTGCTCGGAACCGGCTTCGGCTACGACCCCGCCACCCACGCCGGCGATCTCGCCGCCGTGGGCGCGGTGCTGCCCCTCGCGCGCGACCTGCGGCGTATGGGCGCGGCATCCCTCGATCTCGCCGCTGTCGCGGCCGGCCGGCTCGACGGCTA
>NZ_LMPK01000015.1:160783-166420 GCF_001423825.1 Microbacterium sp. Leaf351 | reverse complement strand
GTTCTGGCGCGAGGGCGGTCCGGATGCCGCGGCCCGACCACTCTCGATCGCGGCCCCGGCTCCCC
This sequence comes from Microbacterium sp. Leaf351, assembly GCF_001423825.1. Classification (NCBI taxonomy): domain Bacteria; kingdom Bacillati; phylum Actinomycetota; class Actinomycetes; order Micrococcales; family Microbacteriaceae; genus Microbacterium; species Microbacterium sp. Leaf351. The sequence goes on along the minus strand of NZ_LMPK01000015.1, from coordinate 166,355 downwards.
TGTTTGAGAAGCTCGCCGAGGCCCTGCGTAACGGCTAGGTTTCGTGCCGCGACATGCCCTGGCAATCCTCAGGCGATCGGGTTACTGTTTATGAGTTCGTTATCTTCCGGTACCCGCCGAGTCACGAACACCACCCGAACGCAAGACCGTCGCTGGCGCGACAAGACGTGAGACTTTTGTGCTTTGACTTCTGAGACACCCGCATCCGACAGCCTGCCGACCCGTCGTTCCCGCCGCGATTCCGCGAGCGCTGCGACGCCGGCGCCGTCGGTGACCGAGATTCAGGAGCCCGTCACTTCGTCGACCGTCGAGCCCGCGGCATCCATCGTCGATGCGGTCGCCATCGCTGACGCTCTTGTCGTCGCTCCGCTCACCCGCCGCTCCGTTCGTGCGGCGGCGCCGGTGGTCGCTCCCCTCACCCGCCGCGCTGCGCGCGGCCGTGAGCTCGAACTGCCGGCGCTGAGCGAGGTCGTCGGCGCCGAGGTGGTCGAACTCGTCGCCGTCGAGCCCGAGGCCGCCGAGCAGGCTCCCGCCGCTGCGACGGTCGTCGAGATCGTCGCGAGCCCGCAGCGCGAGCTTCCGTTGGCGTTGCCGACGTCACCGGTCGCTCACGCGCACACCGCCGCAGAGTCCGCTCCCCGCGCCGATGCCCCCGCAGCAGATGCGGACGCATCGGCGCCGTCGCGTGAGGCCGACGATGTCGACGCCTTCGCTGAGGCTCTGCGCCGATTCGCTGAGAGCGGCCCCACCCCCATCATCTCTGTGGCCGAGTCGGCTCCCGAGCAGGTCATCGCCGACGAGGCTCCGACCGGCCGCGCGCACCGAGGCCGCGGCGCGAAGAACGCACCGGCATCTGCTCCGTCGTCGGCCATGCCGCGCAAGAGCGTGTTCCGCCGGGTCGCCACCACCTCGTTCTCGGTCGGCGCGATGGGCATCGTCGGCCTCGTCGCGGTCGGCATGACGCTTCCGTCCCAGGCGGTGGCCGCGGCATCCGGCACCGCATCTGTCACCAACGCGGTCTCGCTCGCCGCATCGAACAGCACCGGTGGCGGTGAGAGTGCGATTCAGGCATTCGCCGTACCCAGCGAGGTGCAGACATCCTCGCTCGACCGCAGCGACTACACCACGGGCTCGAAGGCCGACATGGCGGCCTCGCTCGGCATCTCCCACTTCTCGAACTTCTTCACCAACAACCCGAACTCGCCCATCCAGTGGCCGTTCGCCGTCGGCGTCTCGATCAGCTACGGCTTCGGCTGGCGCACGGGTGAGTTCCACGAGGGTCTCGACTTCACCCCGGGCGCCGGAGCGAAGATCCAGGCCGTCGCCGACGGCGTCGTACGCGTCGCCACCGAGAGCGGCGGCGGATACGGCGTGATGATCATCATCGATCACGTGATCGACGGGCAGCCCGTCGCGACGCGCTACGCGCACATGGCGTACGGCTCGCTGCGGGTCAAGGCCGGTGACCACGTGAAGGTCGGCGAGATCATCGGCCAGGTCGGCGACACCGGGTACTCGTTCGGTGCGCACCTCCACTTCGAGGTGCTGCAGAACGGCACGACTCCCATCGATCCGCTGCCCTGGTTGCGTTCGCACGCGGGCGGATGACCCGTCATCCGCGGGGAGGATCCGGTTCGGTGACCGGCCGCGGCTCTGATATCCTCGTGTGGTTGCCCGAAAGGGCGGCACGCCCCGATAGCTCAGTGGCAGAGCACTTCCATGGTAAGGAAGGGGTCGTCAGTTCAATCCTGACTCGGGGCTCGCAGCATGTCTGACATGCGTTGCGGCAGGGTAGCTCAGTTGGTGAGAGCGCACGACTCATAATCGTGAGGTCGCGGGTTCGAGCCCCGCTCCTGCTACAGAAGAAAACCCCCGGTTCGCCGGGGGTTTCGTCGTTCACGGGCGGGACCTCGCCGAACGCTCAGGGGGACGTCGACGACCGAGGGTCGAGCAGCAGAACGTCATCCGGATCGATGTGATACGACGTGCCGCCGCTTCCGGGAGTGGAAGCGGCCGTCGTCGGTGCCGACCGCCGCGGGTCTGACTGCGCGTCGGACGGTGTGACGGCGTGCGGAGATTTCCCGGACGACGCTGCGGCACCCGACGTGCGCGTGGCCGTGTCGATCACGGCCGACACCATGGGAATCGTCAGCGATGCCAGCCCGATCACCACCACGCCGCACGTCACCCAGACCATGACCTGCATCCACCGACGCCGCCGACGAGGTAGCGTGTCGGCAGCACGTCCCGCCCCCCGAGAGGACCCCGCCGATGTCCGACACCACGTGTCACGTCTCGATCTCGCTTGACGGGTTCATCGCCGGTCCGAACCAGTCGATCGATGCGGGACTGGGGGAGCGGGGCATCGAGCTGCACCGGTGGCACATCGGCGACCCCCGGGCGAACGAGGCCGACGCGGTCGCCGCGGGCTGGCTCATGCGCCCGAGGGGTGCCTACGTGATGGGTCGCAACATGTACGCCCCGTCGCGCGGTGCCTGGNNNNCCCGCACGAGTCGATCGTGATGGAGGGCGGCACCGTCTTCCACTTCGTCACCGACGGGTTCGATGCCGCCTATGCCCGAGCGGTCGAGACGGCGGGTGACCTCGGCGTCGACATCGCCGGCGGGGCATCCACTGTTCGTCAGGCTCTCGAGGCGGATGTCATCGACGAGCTCACCCTCGACATCGCACCCGTGTTGCTGGGGTCAGGGGAGCGCATCTTCGAGGGTCGCGAGACCTTCGGGTTCGAACCCGTCGAGGTGCTGCACTCGCCGCTCGCGACCCACATCCGCTACCGCCGCGTCGGCTGAGCGCCCGACACGACTTCAGCGCGCGGCGACCAGCTCGTCGCGCTCGTCGGCGGCGAAGTGCGTCGACCGTCGGAACGGGGCGGCCAGCGTCGCGCCGATGTCGCGACGGTGCGCGATGAGGAGTCCGACCGCGATGAGCACCTGCACGGCGCTGAGCACGTAGCGCCCGGTCGTGTCGGTGACGAAGAACTGCACCGCGAAGATCGCCGCCAACGCGATCGCCGACCAGCGGTGGAACCGCAGGCCGATGATGATCGCCACCCCCATTACCGTCTGCGTGCCGGTGAGCACGAACTCCTCGACCTGGCGAGCATCGAGGCCGAGCTCACTGCCGCCGCCACCGAGGTAGTGCGCGATCGGGAGGGACCCGACCAGCAGGCTCCACTGGTTGATCTTCGAGGCGATGAGCGTCGCGATGGCGGCGGCACCCATGCCGCGCAGCGCGAACATCACGGCGACGATGAACTCGGGTGCCTCCGACGCCAGCGGCGCCAGCCACTGCACGAGGAAGTAGCTGTCGAATCCGAGCGAGACACCCGTGTCGACGAGGCTCGTCGCGAACGGCTCCGCGCACGCCAGGATGATCGCCGCGGCGACCACGAACAGTGAGATCACGACGGCTCGACGCCGGCCGGTCGGGAGGTCCGCGATCAGCGCTGCGGTGCCCACGAACTCCTCCTCGCCCTCCGAGTGGATGCGTCCCGATCGCCACAGGTAGACGGCGAACACCGCGATGAGCACGACGCCGAACCAGATGGGGATGGCACCCAGCAGCGGGATGGCGAAGGCGATCACCGCGAGGATGGCGAGGAAGCCGACATCGAAACGCGCCGCACGCGGAAGCGGAAGGAACGCGCGTCGGGCCGGGTCGCGCCGGGGGAGTGAACGGTTCGCGACCGCGATCGCGACGATCACGACGAGAGGCCAGCCGAACCCGAGCAGCAAGCGGTTGGAGCCCGTCATGTTCGCCGCGGCATACTGCTCGTACGCCGGGTCGAAGCCCGAGCGGTAGGCGCAGTAGAGATCGACGGCATACTCGGGCAGCACGGCGATCAGAGCGAGGATGGCGATCGCGAGCCCGCCGGAGATGTCCTTCTGCGCGGACTCCGCGGCCCACGCCAGCAGGAACGACGACGCGACGACCGCGGCGCCGAAGACCACCATGTCGAGCAGCGGGCTGGGCGCGAATCCGGTCGCGCGGAACACGATCGCGGGGGCGGCGATCGCCAGGCACAGGGCGATCTTTCGGATGAGGGCGGGGGGCATCGAAGACTCCTCCATCGGGCAGGCCGAGAGGGCGCGGTGACGCAGACACTCCGGCCAGGGACATGGCCGAAGGTCTCGTTCGCTCCGCGGACGGAGTGGCCCGCCGGATCGGATCACCGTGAACCGATCAGTATGTCGACGCAGCCGCGAGGAACTACTCCCCTTCGCTCCCTCCACCCTGACGGGCGCCGCCCCGCGCGAGCAAGCTGAGAGCGGAAGTCTCACGCTTTCGGGTTTCCGAACACCTTTCGGCCGCCCGAAGCGACGAGCGGATGCCGCGGCATCCGCTCGCGTGTCGTCAGGCGCTCGACGCTCCCAGCGCTCCCGGAAGTCTGAGCCGGAACGTCGTTCGGGGTGCGTCGAGGACCACGAGCGTGCCGCCGTGCGCCGTCGCGATGTCGCGGGCGATCGCCAGGCCGAGACCGGAGCCGGGGGTGTCGCGCGCAGCATCCAGTCGGGTGAATCGCCCGAAGATCCGCTCCCGATCCTCGGGGGAGATGGACTCGCCGTCGTTCGACACGTCGACGACGAGGTCGGCACCGTCGCGTCCGCCGACCACCCGAATGGATGTCTCGGCGAACCTCACGGCATTCACGACGAGGTTCGTCACCAGGCGTTCGAGCGCGGCTCTGTCCCCGTCGACGATGAGGCCCGTGGCCATCTCGATCTCGATGGTGGGTCCGTCGGCATCGCGATGCCCGAGTGCCTCGATGGCCGAGATCGCGGCATCGGCCAGATCGACGGAAGTGAACCGGTGCGATCCCGAGTCGATCGCGGCGAGGGCGAGGAGGTCGGCGGCGAGCCGATGGAGGCGTCTCGTGTGCAGCAGCGCGGTCTGCACGGCGCCCGCGTGATCGAGCGCGTCGGGATAGCCCGACGCGACCTCGAGGGTCGTCAGCAGGCTCGCGATCGGCGTGCGAAGCTCGTGCGCGGCATCGTCGAGGAACCGGCGTTGCGCGGCGTCGAGTTCACCGCGTCGGGCGAGAAGCTCATTGAACGTGCGGGCGAGGTCGGCGATCTCGTCGTGCGTTCCCGGCACCGTGAGACGCGCGTCACGGCTCGCCGCGGTCAACCGCGCCGCGTCCCGGCGGATGCGTTCGACCGGACGGAGTGCGAGGGAGACCGCCAGCCACGTCGCCGCGCCGATGATCACGAGAGCGAGGGCGACGCCTGTGATGAGCTGACCGCGCACCTCGTCGAGGACCGGCCGGGAGCCGGCATCCGACTGCACCACATCGACGCGCACGACCGTGCCGGGTGTCGCGCCGGTGGCTGCGGCCTGGGTGGCGCCCACCTCGACGTAGGCCTCGAGCGCGCGGGTCTGCACCTCGCCGGCTGTCACCGACAGCTGCCGGTAGGAGGTGGCGTCCGATGTCGACAGCGGAGCGTCCGTGCGCCACGCCTGGGCGATCAGGGCGGTCGAGGCATCCGCGCCGACGTCGCCGCTGGTGCCGATCACCCGGCCGCTCTCGTCGCTGACCAGGTAGGGGAGGAAG
>NZ_LMPK01000015.1:157193-160775 GCF_001423825.1 Microbacterium sp. Leaf351 | reverse complement strand
CCGCCGTCGCGTCGACGCTCTGCTGCTGGGCGCTCGTCAGGGCCCGGTATCCGACCAGAGCCACCGGGATGAGCACGGCAGCCGTGACGGCGACCACGGCCGAGACGATGCGGATGCGGGTGAAGCCGACACGCGGTCGCCTACGCGCCATGCGGCGCCTCCGGCACCAGGCGGTAGCCGACGTGCCGCACCGTCTGAACCATGCGGTGCTCGAACGGGGCGTCGACTTTCGTGCGCAGGCGGTGGACGTGCGCCTCGATCTGATTCGCCGTGCCGGTGCCGTCCCAGACCTCGCGCAGAAGATCCGCCTTCGACACCGGGAGCCCCGCCGCGAGCACGAGCGCCTCGAGCACCGCGAACTCGATCGAGGTGAGATCGATCACCCGTCCCGCCCGCGTGACACTTCGGCTCAGCCGGTCGAGCTCGAGCTCGCCGACCGTCACCGTCGTCGAGGCCGGCGTGCGGCGCACGAGCGCCCGCACGCGCGCGACGAGCACCGCAAACGGGAACGGCTTCGTCACATAGTCGTCCGCGCCCGCGTCGAGCGCCTCGGTCTGGTCGTACACGCCCGTCTTCGCGGTGAGCACGAGGATCGGCGTCTCGATGCCGCGGGAGCGTGCCCGCTCGATCACGCGATAGCCCGACAGGTGCGGCATCATCAGGTCGAGGATGACCACGTCGTACTCGCCTTCCGCAATGCGCTGGTAGGCGGCGAGCCCGTCGTGGACGACGTCGACGGAGAACCCTTCGGCGACCAGTCCCGCGCGAACCGCCGCGGCGAGGTCGACCTCGTTCTCGGCGATCAGCACCCGCATGTCCCCATTATGTGGGGGTGCCATCGCTGCGTGGCCGGCGTCGCCCGCGAGGCTGACGGCCCTGTCAGGCGCAGTCAGCGTCGCTCAGACCACGGCCCCCACGATCGGTGCATGAGAACTGCGCGACGTCTGTCGATGGCCGCGGTCGCCCTCGCGGCTGCGGCGTGCACCTGGATCACGATCACGTGGATCACCCAGGTGAATCCCGTGGACTTCCTCGTCTACCGGTATGGTGCCCAGCTGATGCTCGCGGGCGGCGACCCGTACGCGGGCAACCTGCAGGGCCCGATGATGCCGGAAGGCGGCATGCCCTTCACCTACACGCCGTTCGCGGTTCTGAGTCTCGTGCCCACCGTGCTCTTCGACACACGTACCGCTTACGTGCTGTGGAGCATCGCCAGCATGGCCGTCGTGGCGTGGGCGGTCTGGCGGTTCGCCCCGGAACGGTGGCATGGGCGTCCGGTCGTCATGACGTCGCTCGTCGTGGCCGCGGCATCCACGACGATGGTCACCCAGCACCTCTCCTTCGGACAGATCAACCTGCCCCTCATGGCGCTGGTGCTGTGGGACCTCACCCGGTCCGACTCGCGTGGCGCTGGCCGCGTTCCGGTCGGTCTGTTCGTCGGCGTCGCCGCCGCGATCAAACTGACCCCGGGCCTGTTCATCGCGCATCTGCTCGTCACGCGGCAGTGGCGACGTGCGGGATGGGCGCTCGTCGGCTTCCTCTCGGCGACGGCGCTCGCGTTCGCCCTGCTGCCCGCGGTGAGTGCGCGCTTCTGGACCTCGGTCATCTGGCAGCTCTCGAGTCGCGTGGACTTCACGGGAGGTGGCTTCGCCAGCTACGGCAACAACTCCGTGCCCGGTGTGCTCGCCGCCGCGGGCGCTGCTCCGGTCGTCGGCAGCGCCGTCGCGGCTGTGGTCGCGCTGGGGGGACTGATGCTCGCCGCTCGCGCCTATCGGCGCGGCGCGGCGATCGAGGCGGTGCTCATCGTCGGGCTCGTCGCCCCGATGGTCTCGCCGATCAGCTGGATCCATCACTGGGTATACATCCTTCCCGCCGCCGTCGTCGTGCTCTCCCGTGCGGGGGTGCGCACGAGGGTCGTGGCGCTCGCCGTCGGCTTGCCCGTACTCGCGGCAGGGCCAGGACTCGGCGAGTTTCTCCTCTCCGCACTGTGGCCGTTCTGGCCGTGGGCGGCTGCTCTGCGGGAGTGCCTGCTGTTGACCAGCATCGTTCTCGTGATCGCGCTCGCCCGCGCAGGATCTGTGCGTCCGATGGTGCGCGGGGCAGGGTCTGTCCCGGTCCCCGCGGCTCTTCACTGACGGGCATGGGGGCCGCGCTCGCGGACAAGAGAGCGAGGGCGCTGACGCGTCACGATGGCGGGACGCCTCGGCTCACGCCGCCTAGAGAAGGAGACGCCGGTGTCCGCTTCTGTCACCCCCGTTGACGACAACGTGCTCATCACCCGTATCGAGGCCGCCCCCGGCGAGGGGCGCGAGATCGTGGATGCCGCGACGCGCCGCCCGATCGCCCGCACCCCCGAGCTGACCGTCGCAGACCTGAACGCTGCGATCGCGGCCGCCCGCGCCGCACAGTCCGCCTGGGAGGCGCGCGGCCACGAGGAGCGCGCCCAGCTGCTGCATCGCGCCGCCGATGCCGTCGATGCTCATGCCGAGGCGCTCGCCCGGCTGCTGTCGCGCGAGCAGGGAAAGCCGCTCAACGGGCCCAACGCGCGGTTCGAGGTCGGCGCCGCCGCCGCGTGGCTGCGTGCGGCCGCCGACACCCCGCTCGAGGCGCAGGTGATCGTCGACGACGGCCGGACCCACGCCGAGCTGCACTACCGGGCCCTCGGCGTCGTCGCCGCGATCGGCCCGTGGAACTGGCCGATCATGATCACTGTCTGGCAGATCGCCGGGTCGCTGCGCATGGGCAACACCGTGGTGGTGAAGCCCAGCGAGTACACGCCGCTGAGCGTGCTCGCCCTGCTCTCGGTGCTCAACGACGTGCTGCCGGCCGACGTCCTGATCGGGGTGCCCGGTGACCGCGAAGTCGGTGCGGCGCTCGCCGCGCATCCCGACATCGACAAGGTGATGTTCACGGGCTCGACCGCCACCGGCCGACGCATCGTCGAGGCATCCGCGCACAACCTCGCCCGTCTCACGCTCGAGCTCGGCGGCAATGATGCGGGCATCGTGCTGCCGGGGGCGGATGCCGCGGCCATCGCGCCGGACATCTTCTGGGGTGCGTTCATCAACACCGGCCAGACGTGCGCCGCGCTCAAGCGCCTGTACGTGCACGACTCGGTCTACGACGAGGTCGTCGCCGAGCTTGCGAAGGTCGCCGAGGCGACGCCCATGGGGCACGGGCTCGAGGAGGCGAACGTGCTCGGTCCGCTCCAGAACGCGGCGCAGTTCGCGATCGTCGCGCGTCTGGTCGACGACGCCGTCGCACACGGGGGACGTCTCGTCACCGGCGGCACGCCGGCCGTGCACTTGGGTGAGCTGTTCTACCCGATCACTCTCATCGCAGACGTCACCGACGGTGTCGCGATCGTCGACGAGGAGCAGTTCGGTCCGGTGCTGCCGATCATCCGCTACTACGACGTCGACGATGCGATCTCCCGCGCGAACGGACTCGACGTGGGCCTCGGCGCCTCGGTGTGGGGCGACCGCGACGAGGCGCGCGCGGTCGCCGCGCACGTGGAGGCAGGCACCGTGTGGATCAACTCGCACGGAGGCGTCGATCCCCGCATCCCCTTCGGCGGCGTGA
>NZ_LMPK01000015.1:155945-157187 GCF_001423825.1 Microbacterium sp. Leaf351 | reverse complement strand
GATCAACGGCTGATGGCGACGGTGATCGAGACCTCGCCGCCGCCGTCGGCCGGCGGCGATCCGATGGGCGGGCTCGTTTCCGCCGCGCTCGAGGCGTGGGGTATCGAGGCGTCCGCGCCGGTCACGTTCATCAAGCACCGCGAGAACGTCGTCTACCGGGTCGATTCCGCGCGCCTCGGCGCCCTCGCCCTGCGTTTCCACCGCGTCGGCTATCACAGCGACGCAGAGCTCGCCTCCGAGCTCGGCTGGGTGCGCACGCTCGAGCGGGCCGGCGTGCGCGTCCCCGAGGTGGTGCCCGACCGCGACGGGCGTCTCTGGGCGCCGATACGCGTCGGATCCCACCAGCGAAACACCTCCGTGCAGCGATGGATCGACGGCGCCGGCCCGCTCGGCGATGTCGGCGACCTTTTCGCGGGGGAGCCGCTGCATCCCGACCTGCGGTTCGAGACGCTCGGCGACCTCGCCGCCCGCTGCCACACGGTCGCGGAGCGCGGCACGCCCGCCGGCTTCGACCGTCGCGCGTGGGACGCCGACGCACTCACCGGGCCCGAACCCCTCTGGGGGGACCCGAGCGGACTGAGAACACTGGATGCCGCCGACCGCCGCGTGCTCGATCAGGCTCGCGTGCACCTGCGACGCGACCTGGCCGCACTCCCCGTCGACCGCGACCACGCCGGCATCGTGCACGCCGACATGACGCCGGAGAACGTGCTCATCTCGCCGTCGGGCGAGTTGACCCTCATCGACTTCGACGACTTCGGCGAGAGCTGGTACCTGTTCGATCTCGCCACCGCGATGTTCTTCGCGACGCCGCGATCGGACTATCCGGCGCTGCGTGATGCGCTCTTCCACGGCTACCGCGCCCGGCGATCGCTCACCGCACCTGAACTCGCCTCCTGGGACGCATTGCTGCTCGCCCGCGGCATGACCTACCTCGGCTGGAGCGCCGCGCGACCCGGCAACGAGGCGGAGGCCTTCATCTCCGGGCACGTCGCGCCCTGGGTCGTGCGCGCCGCGCACGCCTACGTCACCGCATCCCCCCTGCCCTGGACCCCCCTCACCCCGACGGAGAACCCCCGATGACCTCGCTGCGTGACCGCCGCAACGCCACGCTCGGCCGCCACTCGCCCCTCTTCTACGACGAGCCGATCGAGCTGATCTCGGGATCGGGCGTGTGGGTGACGGCCGCGGACGGCACTCGCTATCTCGACACCTACAACAACGTCCCCCACGTCGGCCACG
>NZ_LMPK01000015.1:154705-155912 GCF_001423825.1 Microbacterium sp. Leaf351 | reverse complement strand
CCTCCACGCCCGCGTCGTCGACTATGCCGAACGTCTGCTCGCCACCTACCCCGAGGGTCTCGACCGAGTGTTCTTCACGAACAGCGGCTCGGAGTCGAACGACCTCGCTTTCCGTATCGCCCGGCAGCACACGGGGGCCCGCGGGATCCTCGTCTCGGACTTCAGCTACCACGGCCACACGACCCTTCTCGCGGGCATCACCACCGGACTCGTCGCCCGAGAAGGGCTCGCCCCCGACGTGCGCGGCTTCGCCGTGCCCGACCTCGACGCCCCGAGCGCTGCCGGGCGGGCCGAGGCGGATGTGCTCGCCGACGCCCTCGCCGACCTCGACCGTGCGATCGACGAGCTGACGGCCGCAGGCCACGGGGTGGCGGCCGTCATCCTCGAGTCGGTCTTCTCGACCGAGGGGCTCGCGCGCGTGCCGGCCGGCTTCGCGACCGCGCTCGTCGGCCGCGTCCGACGGGCAGGCGGGCTCGTGATCGCCGACGAGGTGCAAGCCGGCTTCGGACGCACCGGCAGCGCATTCTGGGGGTTCCAGAACCTCGGCATCGATCCCGACCTCGTCACCATGGGAAAGCCCATGGGCAATGGGCACCCGCTCGGCGGTGTCGTCACCTCGGCGGCGCTGCAGGAGGAGTTCGGCTCCCGCAACATGTACTTCAACACGTTCGGCGGAAACCCGGTCTCGGCCGCCGCCGGCGCCGCCGTGCTCGACGTGATCGCCGACGAAGGCCTGCGCGAGCGCAGCGATCGGCTCGGTGGCGCGATCCGCGACATCCTCACCCCCCTCCTGGCCGCGCACCCGCGGCTCGGACCCGTCAAAGGCCGCGGGCTCTTCTTCGGGTTCGACGTCTTCGATCGGGATGCCGCCGACCGAGCCGCGCTCGCAGACCCGACGACCACCCGCCGCATCGTCGAGGGCGTGAAGGCCCGCGGCGTGCTGCTCAGCCGTATCGGCCGTGCCGACTCGGTGCTGAAGATCCGCCCGCCTCTCGCCTTCGACGACACCCACGTCGAGCCGCTCGTCACCGCGCTGTCGGGTGCCCTCGACGAGGTGCTCGCCTACTGACCGGGACTCTGCGGCGATCGTCAACCGCGGTGCCGAAATCGTCAACCGCTCGCTTCCGGGCCGCCGGAGGATGAGCGCACCCCATGCTCCACCTCTGGGACCACACGTCCACACCCCCGCCGCGAGCCGCGGCATCCC
>NZ_LMPK01000015.1:153291-154660 GCF_001423825.1 Microbacterium sp. Leaf351 | reverse complement strand
CCCGCCGTCGCCTTCATGATCGTGGCCGCCTCGGCGCCGCTCACCGTGATCGCCGGCGGATCCACGAGCGCCTTCTCGGTCACCCACGTCGTCGGCATCCCGTTCGGCTACATCGTGCTCGCCGTGTTCCTCGCCGTGTTCGCGGTCGGCTACGCGGCCATGAGCCGCTACGTCACCGACGCCGGGGCGTTCTACTCGTACATCGCCCAGGGCCTCGGTCGCCCGGCCGGCGTCGGGTCCTCGATCCTGGCGCTCATCTCGTACAACGCCATGCAGATCGGCGTCTACGGCATGTTCGGATTCCAGGTCTCCACCCTCATCGAGGCCAAGACGGGCTGGGCAAGCCCGTGGTGGGTGTGGGTGCTTGTCTGCATCGCGATCGTCGCGCTGATGGGAGTGAACCGGGTCGACCTGTCGGCGAAGATCCTCGGAGTGCTCGTGGCCCTCGAGTTCGTCGTCGTGATCGTCTTCGACGTCGCGGCGTTCTTCAACCCGGCGGAGGGAACCGTCACCGCGAGCCCGATCACCCCCTCGACGCTGTTCGTCCCGGGCGTCGGCGCCGTGCTCGCGTTCGGCATCGCCGCCTTCATGGGCTTCGAGTCGGCCGCGATCTACGGCGAGGAGTCGAAGGACCCCAAGCGCACGATCCCGCGCGCCACCTTCCTCGCTGTCGCCGTGATCGGCATCTTCTATGCCCTCTCGTCGTGGGCGCTGGCGCTCGCGGTCGGCCCGGGCAAGATCCTCGATCCGAACGGGATCACCGCCGACGAGGCCGGCCCGCCCCTCTTCTTCAACTTCGTCGCCGCGCACCTGGGTACCCTGTGGGTCGATCTGATGTCGGTGCTGTTCATCACGAGCCTGTTCGCATCACTCGTGAGCTTCCACAATGCCGTCGCCCGCTACGCCTTCTCGCTGGGCCGCGAGGGAGTTCTGCCATCTGCGGTCGGCCGGGTGCGCCGCCACAGCGGCGCTCCCTGGGTCGGCTCCGTCACCCAGACCGTCGTTGCGGTGCTCGTCATCCTCGGCTTCGTCTTCGGGGAGAGCGGCTGGGACCCGAATAACGGCCCGTACCCGGTGATCACGCTGTTCACGTGGCTCACGAACCTCGGTGCCTTCGGCCTCGTGCTCCTGATGGCTCTGGTCTCCCTCGCCGTCATCGGCTTCTTCCGCCGCGACCGTCGTGACGCGGGACTGTGGAGCCGCGTGGTCGCACCTGTTCTCTCGTTCGTGGCGCTCGGCTACGTCTGGGTGCTCATCCTCATGAACTGGGACGTGCTGCTCGGCCAGACCGAGTCGACCCCGACGACGTTCCTCCTGCCGGCGGTGCTGCTCGTGCCTGCCGTGCTCGCGGTGTTCTGGGCGCTGTGGT
>NZ_LMPK01000015.1:149165-153266 GCF_001423825.1 Microbacterium sp. Leaf351 | reverse complement strand
GCACCTCGGTGAGGAGACGGTCGGGGTCTGATCTGCCGGGCTGGATCGGACCTGAGAGGGCGGGTGACGGACGCGTCATCCGCCCCTCTCGTCGTGCGCTCAGGCCGCGAGGGCGCCGTGGCGGTAGTCGCTCGGGGCCGTGCCGAAGGCCGCCTTGAACGTGCGGCTGAAGTGTGCGGCATCCGCAAAGCCCCATCGGGCTCCGATCGCGGCGACGGCGATGTCGCTCGACAGCGGGTCGCGCAGGTCGCGGCGGCAGCGTTCGAGCCGTCGGGCGCGGATGACCGCCGAGACCGTGCTGCCCGAATCCTGGAACAGGCCGTGCAGGTGGCGGGTCGAGATGTAGTGCGCGGCGGCGATCCGAGCGGGCCCGAGGTCGCCGGCCTGCAAGTGTTCGTCGATGTAGTCGTTGATACGCCCGAACAGGACCCGGTGCGGATCGATGCCGCGGTCGAGGCCGAGTGCGCGGGTGCAGGCGGTCGAGAGGAGATCGAGGGCGCTGTGGGCGAGCCGGGCGCCGCATGAGCCGGCGTACTCGTCGAGGTGGGTGCCGAGCTGTGTGAGGAAAGGTGCGACGAAGGGGCCGATCCCCTGGTCGCCGCCGATGCGCAGGGCGCGCAGCTCAGTCAGGGCGTATCCCGGCAGTGCGAGGGCATCGTGACCGAACATCGTGACGATCGTGCGGAACTCTCCGTCGAACGCGAGCGTGTACGGGCGACTGGTGTCGTAGATCGCGAAGTCGCCGGGGCGCAGCAGCTCCTCGCGCCCTTCCTGGATGAGCAGGCCCGTGCCCTCGACCATCAGGCTCACCTTGAAGGCGGCGAGGGGAGAGCGGGCGATGAGCTCGGGGGTGCGCTCCACGACGTGCGCGCCGGCGCGGATGTCGGTCACATGCACCGCATCGGCCGACGCCGAGCGGATGGTGCCGTGGAACGCGCGGTCGTCGCGGCTCGTGACCCGCAGCGGCACGAACGAGTCGCTGACGGCGACACGGAACGTGTTCAGGTCAGGGGCGTCGATCACCTCGACGGTCGGGCGGGGGGCGTCGTTCGCCACGGGAGACCTCCTTGTATCCCTCGGCCAGGGTCTCTGCGTCATTTTTATCCGACGCTTGTAGAACCATGATTTCCTCGATGTTACAACGTGATGTCCGGAATCGGGAGGGGTGCCGGGCATGCGGAGTCCTGGAAACGACGGATGCCGCGCCCGGCCGCGCGACGGATGGCGAGAGCTCAGTGCGCGGTCGTCGCCGAGCGCGGGGCGGCGAGGCCCAGCAGCGCGTCGGCCATCGCGAGAAGTCGCTCGGCCGCGCCGGTCTCGGGAACGAGGATCGCGACCGACTGGAGCCCGGTGATCGCGCTGATGAGCACGTCGGCGAGGGCGTCCGGATCGGCATCGTCGGCGAGCTCGCCGTCAGCCTGGGCCTCGATCAGCATGCCGCGGAAGAGTCCGCGCCACTCGCGCATCATGTCTTGGAACTCCACCGACAGCCCGTCATCCACGGCCGCGTATTCGAGGAAGGGGATGACGATGCGCGCCTCGAGTCGACGCTCGTCGTCGAGCGGCAGCGTCTCGAGCAGGAACAGACGCAGCCGCGCGAGTCCGCGCGACGGCGCGGCGGCCGCGGCCGCCTCGAACCGCCGATTGGTGGCGGCGAACACATGCCGGAACGCACCGACGAGGATCGCCTTCTTGTCGGGGAAGTAGTGGGTCACGCTGCCGTTTGCGAGGCCCATCTCGCGGGCGAGTTCACGCATCGTTGTCGCCTCGATGCCGCGCTCCGCGATGAGCCGCCAGGTCGCCTGGATGATCTCCGCTCGGCGCGCGTCGTGGTCGACCCGTTTCGGCACCGGATCCCCCCGTCGTGGCGTGTGCGTCCTCTCACCCTAGGCCGCGCCACGGGTCAGTGTGCGCAGGTGCATGCCCCGCCGGTGCAGCACGCGCCACCGCCGTGGGAGCGCGGTGCCTCAGGGACATCCAGTGCCGGATTCACATCGGAGAACCCGTACGGCTTGAACCAGAACCCCGCGTAGTCGACCGGCATGATCGGCCAGTCCTCGGGGCGGGGCACGTGGGTGAGGCCGAACGTGTGCCAGAGCACCAGCTCGGCGTCGTCGATCGAGCGGTCGTCGGCCGTGTAGGCGGGGAGCCCTGCGCCGCCCGCGTGGGCGTTCGGGTACCGGCCTGCGGGCCAACGTTCGTCGCGGTCGTAGGCCGTGCCCCAGAGGTGCTTCGTGGCGAACGCGGCGCGGGCCGCGACCGACGAGGCGGGGTCCGCGAGCAGCAAGGCCGTCGGCTCGGGCAGCAGATGGTAGGCGGTGGGCCGGCCGACATAGTTTGTCCGGCTGGTGCTGCGCACCTCCCACACGCGCGCGACGGATGTGTCGGCCTCGCGCTGCGCGCTCTGCTCGGTGAGCAGGGGTGTCTCGGTCCAGGTGAACGCATTGCCGAACGGGTTGTCGGGGCCCATGGGCACGCGGGCCGCGTCGATCTCGACGAGCCGGTTCCGTGCACCGTCGATCGCCGGCTCGAGGCGCGCGCAGAACAGGTGCTGGTGCACCGGGGCGAACACGCCCGGCGCGATCTCGGGCGCGTGCGGGTTCGCGGTGCCGGGGATTCCTGCGCCGACGAAGACGATGCCGGTGGCCTTCGCCTCGACCTGGATCGAGCCGTCGAGGTAGAAGTACCAGAAGAAGCCGTAGTCGTAGTTGCCGATGGTCGCGAAGTACGAGACGACGAGGCGCCGCGAACGGCGCACCTGCGAGCCGATGGGTCCCGGTTCGGTGTGCTTCCAGAGGATGCCGTAGTCCTCCTCGTGCATGCAGATCGCCTGTGGGATGCGCACCGGGTGGCCGTGATCGTCTGCCACGACGCCGTCGAAGTAGTGGATCACGCCCAGGCAGTCGCAGCCGAGCTCGAGCGCGTTCGCGTTCTTGCCGAGAAGGTACTCGCCGGCGTCGAAGTAGCTGATCCAGAACTTCGTGTTGACGGTGTCGCCGTACGGGACGACCATCTCGGGCACGCTCGCGCGGCGCAGCACCGAGCGTCCGTCGAACGAGATGTCGTGCAGGACCAGGCCCTCGCGGGCGTTGAAGTCGACGCGCAGCCGCCACTTCTCCCAGTCGACCGCCGATCCGTCGACGGTGAAGCTCGGGCCTTCGGGCTGGGTGATCTCGATCGGCTTGAGAGAGGTGCGCGCAGGTCCGACGACATCGGGCGTGTACCGACCGTCACCTGCGGGCACGGGGATGTCGCCCACATCCTCGATGTCGATGACTGCCCCGGTCACGAGGTCGACGTGCACGATCAGACCCTCGACGGGGTGGGCCCACGCGTTGTCGTCCGGAGAGTGGCGCAGGAACGTGAGCGAGCGGATGACGCGGCGCCCGACCTCGTTCTCGCGCCCGACGAAACCCGGCGCGAGCGGCGAGCAGAACGCGAGGTCGATGTGCTCGGCGAGACCGCGCCGGGTCATGGCGGCCCGCCACTCGGCGGACGCCTTCACGATCTGCTCGGCGCGCTCGTAGTCCTCGAACAGGTATTGGGGCTGACCGTAGGGGTGCGACGCCGTGTCGATCGGGGTGACGGCGTCGACGGTGCCGCGGGTGATCGACACGATCGCCTCGGTGACGGCGCCGGTCGCCGTATCGAGCAGGGTCACATCGACGCGCCGGTCGAGGGTGCCGTCGGAGACGAATCGGCTCAGGTCGTCGGCGCTGGGCTCGTCGGGCAGCAGCATCGGCACGCGCACGCTGCTCCCGAGCAGACCCGCCTCCACGAGAACCGCGCGGGCGGCGGCGATCTCATCGGCCGAGAGCGGGTCGCGCGGGTGGGTTGCGGTGTGGGGCTGGTGCGCACGAGGAGCGTGCTCGTGCGGGGCGTGGGTGTGCGGGGCGGATGCGTGCGACATGCGGACTCCTCGGTCGATCATGTCCAGTGTCGATCGGGCGGTGCGTCGCCGCTTGCCCGGGAGCGCACGACACGTGACGCCGGGCGTCGCGTCAGTCGGCGATGTGCACGCCGTGCGCCGCGGCGAAGGCGGCGGCGTGCTGCTCGACCTGACGGGTCGAGAGGGTCGACCCGCGCAGGGCCCGCGGGTCG
>NZ_LMPK01000015.1:138506-149148 GCF_001423825.1 Microbacterium sp. Leaf351 | reverse complement strand
CCTCGTCGACGCGGCAGGAGTCGAAGGTCACGCGGGTGAGGGTCGCGTCGGGGAGGTCGAGCGTGCCGATCTCGCAGTCGACGAATCGCACGTCGGCGAGTTCGGCGGACGGCAGCGAGAGGTAGCCCACGCGGATGCCGCGCAGCGTCACGCCGTCCCAGGCGGCGCGCAGGCCGTCGAGGGTGCCGATGCGTCCGCCCGTGAGGGCGACGTTGCGCCACCGGGCGTCGCGCAGCCGCAGCTCGACGGCGCGCAGGTCGTCGACGACGACATCGGTGAACGTCGTGCCGGTCGCGTCGAAGAGCGCCACGGATGCCGCCTCCACCCGCGACTCGACGAGTCGGGCGTGCGCGGCGAGCACATCGTCGGCGAGCCCGGTGATCCGGGCCGCGAGGAGGTCATCGCGTGGGGAGAGTCCGCCGGCCTCGTCGAGGTCGTCGGGAACGTCCGGCGCGCTGTCGCGTGGGGGAGCGGGGGTGTCGCGCCGGGCCATGGGGGTCAGCCTAGACGCGCCCCCTGCGGGCATCGCACCCGCTTGCCGCAACCCCCCGACGTTCACCGCGCCGGGGCGGCGCTCGCCGCGAGGAGGGCGAGCTTGTCGGCATCCGCCGTGCCGGGCTCGGCGTGGTAGATCACCAGCATCATGCCGTCCGTGCCGGGGATCGCAAGCTTCTCGCGGTCGACCGTGAGCGCGCCCACGCTCGGGTGCGCGAACGTCACCGTCGCACCTTGGCGCATCCGCACGTCGTGGCGCGCCCAGAGCCGCCCGAAGACAGGACTCGCAAGCGACAGCTCCCCGACGAGTGCGATCACGCGCGGGTCGTCGGTGTCGGCGCCGATCGACTGCCGGAACCCCGCAACGAGGCCCGCCGCGGCCTCGTCCCAGTGCGGGAACAGGTCGCGCTCGGCGTCGTCGAGGAAGAAGTCCCGCAGCCGGTTGCCGCCCACCGTGAGACGTGGCGAGAGTGCGGCGGCGAGCGGATTCGCGGCCAGCACGTCGAGGCAGCGCCCCTCGACGAACGCCGGGAACGGCACCTGGCCGACGAAGCGCAGCGTGTGGGCCGGCACCACCTCCGCGCGTCGACGGGTGCGCACGGCGCGGGGCCGCGGCATCCCGATCTCGTTCAGGTGGCGGGCAGCGTCGGCATCCAGCCGCAGCACGCGTGCGAGCGCGTCGAGCACCTGCGGCGACGGATGCCGGTCGCGGCCCTGCTCGAGCCGCAGGTAGTAGTCGGCGCTGATGCCCGCGAGCATCGCGACCTNNNNGATGAGCTCGCGCCGGGCGCGCAGGAATGCGCCGAGTCGGTTCTCGTCATCGCCCATGCTGCGAGAGTACGACGGATGCCGCGGCCGATCCTGGTCCCGTCATCCCCAGGATCGTCCGGGCACTGGTGATGGCCGCCGTGCGCGCGCACGATGTAGCCATGACCGCCCCCTCTCCTCTCGTCGTCGTCACCGGCGGTGCCGGGTTCATCGCGTCGCAGTGCATCGTGCAGCTTCTCGCCGCCGGCTACCGCGTGCGCACCACCTCCCGCTCCCTCGACCGCGATTCCGCCCTGCGTGCGCAGCTCGCGCGGCTGGGCGCGGCATCCACCGACGGCCTGGAGGTGGTCGCCGCCGACCTCACCGCCGACGACGGCTGGGACGCCGCGCTCGCCGGGGCGACCTTCGTGCTGCACGTCGCGTCGCCCGTCCCTCACGGTGCGCCGCTCGATGACGACGCCATGATCGCCGCCGCCGTCGACGGCACCACCCGCGTGCTGCGCGCGGCGCCCCGTGCCGGGGTCTCCCGTGTGGTGCTGACCTCGGCCTTCCACGCGATCGGCTTCGGCCGCGGGCGTACCGACCACCTGTTCACCGAGGCGGACTGGTCGCCGCTCGACGGCCCCGGCATGGACGCCTACGGGCGCAGCAAGGTGTTCGCCGAACGCGCCGCGTGGGAGATCGTCGGCGAGACCGGCCTCGAGCTCGCCGTCATCAACCCTGTCGCGGTGCTCGGGCCCGTGGCATCCGATTCGCTCTCGGGCGGAAACGCGATGGTGCGGCGGCTGCTCTCCGGAGGGATGCCGTCGGCCATCAACCTGTGGCTGCCGATCGTCGACGTGCGCGACGTCGCCGACGCGCACCTGCGGGCCATGACGACCGCGGATGCCGCGGGCCACCGCTTCCTCCTCGCGAGCGGCGAGGGCCTCACGTTGCCGCAGGTCGCGCGCGTGCTGCGCGAGGAGCTCGGAACGGATGCCGCACGCGTGCCGACGCGCACGACGCCGAACTGGCTCGTGCGGCTCGCCGCGCGACGCAAGCCGGAGCTGCGCGGCGTCGCCGCCGACCTCGGTCACGTCAAGCGCATCGACGCATCCGCCGCCGGCCGAGTGCTCGGCTGGAGCGCACGCCCGGCGCGGGAGACCGTCGTCGACGCGGCCCGCAGCATGATCGCGGCGGGACTCGTCGCGCCTCAGTGAGCGGGGATGAGCCCCAGGTGCCCGAAGAAGCCGGCGAGGCCGTGGCGCAGTCCCCAGCGCACGGTGTTCCAATCGTGGCCGGTGCCGGGTGAGATGAGCACGTCGGTCGCGATCGCCGCGGCGCGCGCCCCGTCGGCCAGTTTTCGCGCCGCCGTCACGAAGATCGGGTCCTGTTCGCCGGCAACGAACGTGACGCGCGAATCTCGGAACGGGCCGTGCGCATGCATGAGCGCGAGCGGATGATGTCGGGCGTATTCGGCCGCCGAGCCTCGGAACGCCACCTTGACCGTATCGACCCCGATCGTCGGCACGAGCTCGCTCGAGATCGCGAGCGCCGAGGCGAAGACGTCCGGATGCGTGACGGCGAACTGGATGGAACAGGTGGCGCCTTCGGAGAATCCGAGCACTCCCCATGCGAGCGGGCTGCTGCTGACGCGGAAATGCGACTTCGCCCAGGTCACCACGTCGGTCGCGACGTACGTGTCGACGTTGCCGAGCGTCGAATCCACGCACATCGGATTCGACGACGCGGCGCCCAGCTGGTCGGGAGAGATGACGATCGGCGCGAATCCGTGGTGAGCGGCGGCGAAGGTGTCGAGCACAGTGGCGAGGCCGCCGAAGGTGAAGAGATCCGACGGGCTCCCGGGCTGGCCGGAGAAGGCGAGCACCACCGGAAGAACCGGCGGGTGCGCCGTCAGGGCCGCGGGTGGCAGATAGATCGTCGCGGGCCGCGCGGCGAAGTGGGAGACCGTCGCCGGGATCGTGGCCGACACGACCGCGCCGGCCGCGGGCACCGGGGCCCCTCCCGCGGCGGTCGACACATAGTCGGTGCCCACGGCCTCGACCGAACCATGCTCTCCGGAGGCGACATCCGCCAGTGCGGGTGGTGCCGGACGCCCCCACAGATCGGCGACGGTGGGGTAGACGCCGAAGACTGCGTTCACGCCGAGGGCTGCGGCCGTGATCGCGGAGACCGCCGCCGCGGCGCCTGCGAGTCTGTGCCACCATCGTGCGCCCGCGATCGCGGCCACGCCGACAGCGAGACCCGCGACCGCGACGACGACCCAGGATCTCCCGGCGAAGGGGACGGCGACACCGACCCCCGGCCCAAGGTCGAGGAGGGCTGTCAGGGCGAGCGCGGCGGCGAGGACTGAGCCGGCGATGGTACCCGCGGCGACCAGTGCGGCGCGACGCGAGCGGCGGCGAGCGAGAGCCACCACACCGAGCAGGACGGAAAGCATCAGGACCGTCCCCGAGACCGCCGAGTCCACCAACGACATGCTCGCCAACCACGACGGGAGCGTGAGATGCGCGGGCACGACGCGAGCGTACGTCGGCGCGGCTATCAGCCCGACGTGATCCCGCTGGGAACTCACCCGACACACTGACCCGCAGACCACCGCGGCGCCCGACCCTCGTGAGAGGACCGGGCGCCGCAGCATCCGCTCTGCGCGTCAGGAGCGCGAGGTGCCGCCCGACCGCAGACGCGAGACGGCGTCGACGGTGGCGGCCAGGATCAGCACGCCACCCGTGACGAGCAGGTTGATGCCCGCCGGCAGGCCCAGCAGGCCGAGGCCGTTGGTGATCATCGCGATCACCAGGGCGCCCAGCGCGGCGTGGATCAGGCGACCGCGTCCGCCGAAGAGGCTGACGCCGCCGACGACCGCTGCGGCCACACCGCTCAGCACGATGTCGCGGCCCGCGGTCGCGTCGACCGAGCCGATGCGCGCGACGTCGAACAGCTGCGACAGCACGGCGAGACCCGAGCAGACCACGAACGCCGACCACTTCACCCAGCGCACCTTGATGCCCGAGCGGCGGGCGGCCTCGGCGTTGCCGCCGATCGCGTAGATGTAGCGGCCGAACTTCGTGCGGTCGAGCACGAACGTGCCGATCCACAGGATCGCGAGCACGACCGGAACGATCACGGGCACGCCCGTCACCGCACGCACCGACTGCGAGCGGTCGAGGCTGAGGAAGTACACCGCGACGCCGCCGAGCACGAGGATGACGGCGAGCTTGATCCACACGAGCGAGATCGCGCGGTTCGGAACGCCGGCGCGGGTGCGACGTGCACGATCCCAGAACGCCGTGACCGCCGTGATGACCAGCACCACGACCAGCAGCGCCCAGCCGGCCCAGATCGGCATGTTGCTGTTCTGGATGTCGCTGAGGAACTGCACGTTCATCTGGTACAGGCCGCCCGACCCGATGATGATGAGGGCGAGACCCTGGTAGCCGAGGAACAGACCCAGGGTCACGACGAACGACGGGATGCCCACCCTCGCAACGAAGAATCCGATCAGGGCACCGGTCGCGATGCCCGCGGCGAAGCCGATGAGCAGCGCCGGGATCCACGGCACGCCCACCCGGTCGTTCAGCACGACGAACAGGGCCATCGAGACGCCACCGGTCACACCGGCCGACAGGTCGATCTCACCCAGCAGCAGCACGAACACGAGGGCCATGCCGAGCATGACGAGGCTCGCCGCTTGGTTGAGGAGGTTGGCGAGGTTGCCGGTCGTGAAGAAGTAGGGGCTCAGGAACGAGAACAGGATGGCGAGCACGATGAGCCCGCCGAGCGCCGGGAGTGCGCCCATCTCGCCACCGCGCACCCGCTGCCACCAGGCAGCGACCTGGTCGCCGAGGCCGCCTTCGACCCCGCTGCCGATGAGGTCGCCGGCGACCGGGTCGGGTGCGGCGTTCGTCCGCGTCGTGCTGCTCATGCGTTGCCGCCTTCCACAGAGATGGTCGAGGTGCCCACGAGCGGAACGTCGCTCTTGGAACCGGTGATGTAGGCGACGACTTCGTCGCGGGTGGTCTGCGACGTCTCGAGCTGCGCGACGAGCTGGCCGAGGTAGAGCACGGCGATGTCGTCGGCGACCTCGAACACGTCGGCGAGGTTGTGGGAGATGAGCACGACGGCGACGCCCTGCTCGGAGAGGCGCTTGACGAGGTTCAGCACCTGCTCGGTCTGCGCGACACCGAGCGCCGCGGTCGGCTCGTCGAGGATGACCACGCGGGCCTTCTTGAGGACGGCGCGGGCGATCGCGACCGTCTGGCGCTGACCGCCCGAGAGGCTCGACACCTTCTGGCGCACCGACTTGACCGTACGCACGGACAGGGAGCGCAGCGTGTCTGAGGCCTCCTTCTCCATGCGACCCTCGTCGAACGTGCCGGCGCTGGTCTCCTCGCGGCCGAGGAACATGTTCTGCACGATGTCGAGGTTGTCGGCGAGCGCGAGGTCCTGGTAGACGACCTCGATGCCGAGGGCGGCGGCCTCGCGCGGGCTGTGCAGGTCGCGGTGCTGGCCGTCGATGCGCACGTCGCCGTCGTCGTAGGGCTGCACGCCCGCGAGGCCCTTGATGAGCGTGGACTTGCCGGCGCCGTTGTCGCCGACGAGGGCGGTCACCTTGCCCGGGTGCACCTTGAGGTTGACACCCTTGAGGACGTTGACGGGGCCGAACGACTTCTTCACGCCCACGAGTTCGATGATCGGATCTGGCATGGTGCCTTCTTTCGAGAGTGTCGGACAGCGCGCGGAAGGCGCCGCGTCAGGTGACGCGACGCCTCCCGCAGGCGTGATTACTTGACGCCGTACTTCGTGCAGGCGGCCTGGAGCTCGGCCGTGTTGCAGATGTCCGACGCGGAGGCGTCACCGGCGCTCACGACGGTCTCGACCGTGGTGGCGTCGACCGACTTCGGCGTGACCGAGATGTAGGGCGTGCCATCGGCGAGCTTCTGGTCGGCGGTGACGGTCTGGCCGTTCAGGAGGGCGACGGCGACCTTGACGGCGGCGTCGGCCTCATCCTTGACGGGCTTGTAGACCGTGCCCGACTGCCATCCGAGGAGGATGTTCTGCAGACCCACGACGCTCGCGTCCTGGCCCGACACCGGGATCTGACCGGCCTGGAACGAGTTCTTGAGCACCGAGATCACACCGGCGGCGTTGGTGTCGTTGGCGACCCACACCGCGTCGACCTTGCCACCGAGCGAGGTCAGCGCCTGCTGGAAGTTGGTGGCCGACTTGGACTGGTCCCAGACACCGGCGGGCTCAGCGGCGGGCTTGATGCCGGCAGCCGACATGGCGTCGTTCGCACCCGTGCGGAACATGGCCGCGTTGTTGTCGGTCGGGTCGCCGCCCATGTAGACGACCGTCGAGGAGGCCGGGTCCTTGCCCAGCTTCTTGAGGCCGTCGACGATCATCTGACCCTCGAGCTTGCCGACCTGCACGTTGTCGAAGGACACGTAGTAGTCGGAGCCGGTGAACGAGCGGTCGTAGGCGATGACCGGGATGCCCTGGGCCTTGGCCTTCTTGGCGACGCCCACGGCTGCGCCCTGGTAGTCGGTGAGGATCATCACGCCGCAGCCCTGGGTGAGCTGCTGGTCGGCGATGGTGGCGTACTTGCTGGTGTCACCCTGGGCGTTCTGCACGTCGGCGGTGAAGCCGGCCGCCTGCAGACCGTCGGTGAGGTACTTGCGGTCGAAGTTCTCCCAGCGCGGCGACGACGCCGAGTCGGGGAGGATCACACAAGCGCGCTTGCCGCTTGCCGCAGCCGAGCCGCTGCTCGAGCTGCTGCTCGTGCCGGAACAGCCGGCGAGGAGCATCGCTCCAGCGCCCACGACTGCCGCCGCGAGCAGGATCGAAGACTTCTTCATCATGTGCCTTTCGTCGTTGAAACAGCAGAACCAGCGTTCGGGTGCTGATCGCTTCTCGATCTTTATGACTTCAAGCCTTGAAGTCAATCCGTGAAGATAACGCTTCGGCAACGGCGGGGGAAATGCGGTCAACCGGTGGCTTCAGGGCGATTCCGCCCCGATTCTGCGCGTTGTGCGAACCGATTCGATGATTCCGCTGACGATCCGACGGTCGAATGTTTCCGGCATGCAACGCCGAGTTCGAGGCGTGAACGGATGGTGCCTGACGATGTCAGGCGCGACCGGCGGCCGCGCGCGAACGGCGGGCCGCGGCATCCACGATCACCGCGAGCACGAGCACGGCACCCGTGATCATGTACCGCACCGAGGAATCGAGGTTGAGCAGGGTGAGCCCCGACGAGAGCGACTGCACCACCACGATGCCCAGCAGCGCCGAGAACGCCGACCCTCGGCCGCCGAACAGGCTCGTCCCGCCGATGACCGCCGCGGCGATGGCGTTGAGGTTCGTGTCACCGCCACCCGAGCTCTGATTGGCCGCCGCGAGACGGGATGCCGCGAGGATGCCGCCGATCGCCGCGAGCGTCGAGCACACCACGAACGCCGACATGTACATGCGGCTGACGTGGATTCCGGCACGGCGTGCGGCCTCCGCGGACCCGCCGATCGCGTACACCGCACGCCCCCAGCGAGTGCGCGTGAGCGCGACGTTCATGAGAACCACCGCGACCACGAACAGCAGGAACATGACCCCGATGCCGCGCGAGAGGTTGAGGTACCACGAGGCGACGAGCAGGACCACCAGCAGTGCGCCCGAGCGCACGACGATGCGGGTGACGCTGTCCGAGCCGAGATCAGCGGCCTCGCGGCGACGCGCGCGTCGCACGAGGGAGAGCGCGTAGGCGCCCGCGGCCAGAACGGAGATCACGTACCCCGCCCACCACGGGAGGAACATCTGCTGCGCGAACGTGACGAGCGCCGAATCGAACGGCAGGTTGATCGATCCGGTGTCGCCGAGCACGCGCAGCTGCAGGCCGAGGAAGGCCAGGAGCCCGGCGAGCGTGATGATGAAGCTCGGTACGCCGAACCGGGTGAGCAGCACGCCGTACACGAGCCCTACGACCACGCCCGACAGGGCGGCGATGAGCAGCGCGAGCGGCCACGGCCAGTCCCACTGCACGAGAGCGACCGCGAGCAGCGCCGACGACAGCCCCGAGACCGAGCCGACCGACAGGTCGATCTGCCCGATCAGCAGCACGACGACCACACCGAGGGTGATCATGCCGATCGAGGCGCACTGCATCGTGAGGTTCACGAGGTTGGTGCTCGAGAGGAACACCGGGTTCAACGACTGGAACACCGTCCAGATGATCACCAGCCCGATGATCACCGGCGCCGCGCCCAGATCGCCCCCGCGCACCCGCGCGATCGCCACCGCGACGAGCCTCCGGGCGCCGCGCTCCTCGTCGGGATCGAGCAGCTCGCCGGTGCCCGGGCGCGTCACGAACGGCCGCCCGGCAACGGATGGCTCTTCGTGCGCAGGGAGATGACGTTCGTGTCGACGGGGACGGTTCGCGGTTCGCGGGAGCGCTGCGGCACCCCCGACGTCGACGCACCCGTGATCGCGGCGATCAGGGTCTCGCTCGTGAGGTCGGCTGCGTCGTATTCGCCGTTGTTGCGTCCGAGCCTCAGCACCACGACCCGGTCGGCGACGGCGAGCACCTCCGTCATGTTGTGGCTGATGAGCACGACACCGTGTCCGCGCTCGCGCAGCCGCTCGATGAGGTTCAGCACCTCGGCGGACTGAGCGACGCCGAGCGCGGCGGTCGGCTCGTCGAGGATGATCACGCGCGGCTCCCCGATGAGCGACCGGGCGATCGCGACGGTCTGGCGCTGCCCGCCCGAGAGGGCGGCGACCGGTGTCCGCACCGACGGGATCTTCGCCGAGAGCTCCCGCAGGAGCAGCATCGTGCGCTCCTCCATCTCGATCTCGTCGAGCAGACGGTCGTGCACGAGCTCGCGGCCGAGCCAGATGTTGGCGACGATGTCGAGGTTCTCGCACAGGGCGAGATCCTGGAAGACGGTGGCGATGCCGAGCTGCTGGGCGTGCGAGGGGCTCGACACCTCGATCGGCGTGCCGTCGAGCTCGACGGTTCCGGCGTCGGCGCGGTACACCCCCGCGAGGATCTTCACGAGGGTCGACTTGCCGGCCCCGTTGTCCCCGACGAGAGCGACGACCTCGCCCTCGCTCACACTGAAGTCGACTCCGCTCAGCGCCTTGATCGCGCCGAAGTGCTTGCCGATCCCGCGCATGGTGAGCACGCCCTTGTGGGGGCGTGCCGTCTTCGTCTGATTCACCATCGCTGCCATCGTGCGTCTCACCGTATGCCCGCCGCGGCGCAGGCGGCGGCGTAGGCGGGCGAGCAGATATCCTTCACGGTCCAGAAGCCGTCCGCAACCACGGTCGCCATGATGTCGTGCACGGTGACGGCGACGGGCTGGTACTGCGTGCTCGGCACCCCGTCGATGAGGGTCGGCGACGCGGGAGGCGTGCCGCGGATGAGATCGACGGCAACCTGCGCCGCACGGTCGGCTTCGCGTCCGATGGCCTTGTAGACGGTCATGTACTGGTCGCCCGACACGATGCGCTGGATGGCCGACAGCTCGGCATCCTGTCCGGTCACCACCGGCATCGGCGACACGTTCGCGGCCTTCAGTGCGGCGATCGCGCCGCTCGCGACACCGTCGTTGGCGGCGTAGACACCGACGATGCGATCGCCGTACTGGGTGATCTGTCCGGCGACCCACTCCTGGGCCTTGTCGGGGCTCCAGTCGGGCGTCGAGTACGACGCGAGGATCTGCACGCCGCTGGTCGAGAAGACGGATGCCGCGCCCGCCGCGAACTGTGCGGCGTTGCTGTCGGTGGGCGAGCCGTTCACGACGAGGATGCCGCCCTGCGACAGTGTGCCGCGGTCGGTGAGCCCTTGTACGAGCGCGGTCGCCTGCAGCTCGCCGACCTTCTGGCCGTCGAAGCCGACGAAGTAGGACACCCCACCGCCGGTGATGAACCGGTCATAGGCGATGACCGGCACTCCCGCGGCGCGCGCTGCGGCGACGACGCTCGCGGCCGCATTCGAGTCCACCGGATCGAGCACCAGGACCTTGGCGCCGGCGGCCAGCGCCGACTCGGCCTGCGACTGCTGCTCCGCGGCATCCTGGTCGGCGTTCGAGTAGATCACGTCGTACGGGCCGAGAGCGGCGACGGACTTCTCGAACAACGGGCGGTCGAAGGACTCGTAGCGGGCGGTCTTGGCGTCGGGGAGCAGCAGCGCGATCTTGGCGCGCTGATCACCCGCGGGGGCGCATCCGACCAGTGACGCCGCGAGCGCGACGGTGACGGCGACCCCCAGCGCTGCACGTGCCAGCGTCCTCGCCAGGTTCACGCCTCTTATTCAAACCCATCCGCGGCGCTCTCGCGCGTCAGGCGGGCAAAGAGATGGCGGATGTCGCGGCTCCGCCCACGC
>NZ_LMPK01000015.1:136921-138497 GCF_001423825.1 Microbacterium sp. Leaf351 | reverse complement strand
CGGCACCCCCGAGGTCGACTGCAGGGCGCTGCGCTCGAGGGAGTGGCGCATGGGGGCGAGCAGGATCTCTCCGGCCTGGGCGAGCTCGCCGCCGATGACGACCACCTCGGGGTCGACGAGGTTGCACAGGCTCGCGAGCGCGACGCCGATGTGGCGCCCCGCGTCGGCGATCACCCGGTGCGAGCGGCCGTCGCCGCCCTCGGCCGACTGGATGAGGTCGCCGAGGCGCTGCATCCCCTCCGAACGCGGGAAGAGCGAGAGGAGCGCGGGTCCGGCGGCGTACGTCTCGAGGCACCCGCGGTTGTTGCAACGGCAGACCGGGCCGTTCTCGTCGATGGTCACATGGCCGATCTGGCCCGCCTTGCCGTGCGCGCCCGGCAGCACGTCGCCGCCGACGACGATGCCCGCACTGATGGTGTGACCCACCCGCACGAACACGGAGCTGCCGATGCCGATCGCGGCGCCCTCGCGCGCCTCGGCGATTGCTCCCGCGTTCGCCTCGCTGTCGGCGATGACGGCGCAGTCGATGCGCGCCTCGAGGCTCGAGGCGATGTCGATGCCCTCCCAGCCGCGCAACAGGCCCGGTGTCGACACCATGCCGGTGCGCGGGTCGAGCGAGGCGGGCAGGGCCACACCGACCGCGAGCAGGTCGCGGGTGGTCATGCCGAGCGAGTCGAGCATGTCGCCGAGCAGCAGCGCGAGCCGGTCGAGCTCGGCGTCATGACGGTGGTCGGGGGCGAGGGGGAGGGAGGTCTCGCTGACGATCGTGCGGGTCGCGTCGGCGAGGGCGATGCGCAGGTGCCGGGCGCTGTAGTGCACGCCGGCGACGAGGCCGGTCTGGCGGGCGAGCGAGACGAGGATCGCGCGGCGTCCGCTGCGCGACGTGGTCGACGTGTCGAGCACACCGGACGCGGTGAGCTCCTTCACGATGTTCGACACCGTGGCGGGGGAGAGACCCGTGCTCTCAGCCAATTCGACCTGGGTGAGCCTGCCGTGTCGCTTCAGCGACTCGACGAGGCGCACCCGGTTCGCCTCGCGCAGAGACGACTGTGAGCCGGGTGGAATGTTCCGGCGGACCACGAGCACACTCTAGCGAGTCGCAGCCCGGGCGTGTCTATGTGTCGCCGTGCGGCCATCTCCCGTGTCGGTGGGGCGGATGCCGCGGCATCCGCCCCGTTCGGGTCACGCCTCGGGGATCAGCCGGTTGAAGAACTCCTCGCGCGGGGCGTCGGGGTCGGGGCCGTTGCGCACGCCGCGGTCGAGGCCGTCGATCGCGGCGAGGGCCGCGGCATCCAGCTCGACCTCGCCCGCCGCGAAGTTCTCGGCGATGCGGGCGGGGTTCACCGACTTGGGGATCGCCGACCGACCCTGCTGCAGGTGCCACGCGAGCATGACCTGCGCCGGGGTCGCGCCTACGCGCTCGGCGATCGCGGCGATCTCCGGGTCGTGCATGACGCTGCGCCGCTCGTCGCCCCAGGGGCCGGGGTAGAAGGTGATGCCGCCGATCGGCGACCACGCCTGGTTGAGGATGCCCTGCGCCTCGTCGACCGCGAGCAGCTCTCGCTGCGCGAAGTAC
>NZ_LMPK01000015.1:132379-136828 GCF_001423825.1 Microbacterium sp. Leaf351 | reverse complement strand
CCCCGAGCTTCGCCGTGGCCTTCTCGAACGCGTGCAGCGTCTCGTCGTAGCCGTAGTCGGACACCCAGACCTTCGTCTCGATGACGATGTCGTCGCGGGCGACGTCGCTCCGCGCGATCGCGCGGCCGACCTCGCGCTCATTGCCGTAGGCGGCGGCCGTGTCGATGTGGCGGTAGCCGACGCGCAGCGCCTCGGTGACCGACGCGATGGTCTCGTCCGNCTGGAAGACGCCGTAGCCGAGGGCGGGCAGGGTGACGCCGTTGTTCAGCGTCAGGGTGGGGATGCTCATGCCCGTGACGGTACGCCGCGAGCGGATGCCCCGGGAGGTACTGGCGTTACCCGGCACGAGCGGTCCTCCCGCGCCCGCGCGCGAGGTCGTGAAATGGGATCACACCCCATCCGGGTGCTCGAACGACAGTGAAGGACTCCATGAAGGCCACATTCATGTACGGCGCGGGCGATGTGCGCGTCGAGACCGTTGCCGACCCGGTCATCCGCCAGCCCACCGACGCCATCGTGCGCGCGGTGCGCGCGTGCGTCTGCGGCTCCGACCTGCACCCCTACCACTCCCTGCACGCGAGCGACACCGGGCGGCCCATGGGCCACGAGCTCATCGGCGTCGTCGAGGAGATCGGTGCGGACGTACGCACGGTGAAGCCCGGCGACTTCGTCGTCGTGCCGTTCGCGTTCCAGGACAACACCTGCGTGTTCTGCCGGGAGGGCTTCCAGACCTCCTGCGTGCACGGCGGCTGGTACGGCTCGCCGGAGGTCGGCGGGCTGCAGGCCGAGCTCGCCCGCGTGCCCCAGGCCGACGGCAGCCTCGTGGTCGTGCCCGGACTCACCCCCGACACCGCCTCCGAGGAGCTTCTCGCGTCGCTCCTCACGCTCTCGGACGTCTACCTCACCGGCTACCACGCGGCCTACATGGGCGAGGTGCAGCCCGGGAAGACCGTCACGGTGATCGGCGACGGCGCGGTCGGGCTCTCGGCCGTTCTCGCAGCCCGTCAGCTCGGCGCCGAGCGGATCATCCTCATGGGTCGTCACGCCTCGCGCACCGACCTCGGGGTCGCCTTCGGCGCGACCGATGTCGTGGCCGAGCGAGGCGCCGACGGCGTCGCGCGCGTGCTCGAGCTCACGAACGGCGAGGGCTCGCACATCGTGCTCGAAGCGGTCGGCCACATGCCCGCCTACGAGCAGGCCTACGGCATCGTGCGTCCCGGCGGCATCATCTCCCGCGTGGGCGTGCCGCAGTACGAGGAAGCCCCGATCGGCTTCGGATCTCTCTTCGGCAAGAACGCCCGTCTCGCGGGCGGGCCGGCGCCGGTGCGCGCCTACCTCGAGCCGGCCATCCAGCAGGTGCTCGACGGTGTCATCGACCCGGGCCGCGTCTTCGACCGCACCGTCGGCATCGACGACGTTCCCGCCGGCTACGCCGCCATGGACGCGCGCGAGGCACTGAAGGTCATGGTCTCCTTCTGATGACCGCACAGCCGCTGACGGCCGGAGGGCGCACAGTGGCGGCGAGGCATCCGATCGCGATCCTCGTCGTCATCCTGCTCAGCTACTTCATGGTGCTGCTCGACAACTCCGTGATCTTCACGGCGCTGCCGAGCCTGGAGGTCGACCTCGGCCTCGGACCGGGAGAGCTGTCGTGGGTGCAGGACGCCTACACCCTCGTCTTCGGCGGTCTGCTGCTGCTCGGTGCGCGGGCCGGAGACCTGCTCGGCCGCCGCGGCGTCTTCGTCGCCGGGCTCGCGATCTTCGCCGCCGCATCGCTCGCGATCGGGCTCGCACCGTCGGGCGGGTGGCTGATCGGCGCGCGGGCGGTACAGGGGGTCGGCGCCGCGATCGTCGCGCCGACGTCGCTGGCCCTCCTGACGGCGACCTTCCCGGCGGGGCGCGAACGCGCCCGAGCCGTCGCGCTCTACGGCGCCACGGCCGGCATCGGCGCGAGCCTCGGCATGGTCGTCGGCGGCGCCTGCGCCGAACTGCTCAGCTGGCGCGCCGGCTTCTTCCTCAACGTGCCCATCGGCATCGCCATGATCGTGCTCGCCCCGCGTTACCTGCCCGAGACCGCCCGGGCGACGGGTCGGTTCGATCTCGTCGGCGCGCTGACCGCGACTCTCGGCGTCGGCTCGCTCGTCTTCGCGATCATCACCGCCGCCGAGCAGGGATGGACGGCGACCCCGACGCTCGTCGCGGGGGCGGTCGGCATCCTTCTGCTGGTCGGATTCGTCGTGAACGAGTCGGTGGCGCCGCAGCCCATCCTGCCGCTGCGCCTGCTGCGCAGCAGGGTGAGGGTCGGCGCGTACCTCGCTCGGCTGCTCTACATGGGCGCGATGATCGGGTTCTTCTTCTTCACGACCCAGTTCCTGCAGGACGTGCTCCGCTTCACGCCGCTGCAGGCCGGGCTGGGCTTCCTGCCGATGACGGTCGTGAACTTCGCCGTCGCGCTCGCGGTCACCCGCGTCGTGCGGTCGATCGGTGCCGGTCCCACCCTCGTCGCCGGCATCGTGCTGACACTCGTGGGCGTCGCGTGGCTCAGTCGGGTCGTGCCCGAGAGCGACTACCTCACGGCCGTCGCCGCCCCCATGCTCGTGATCGGCGCCGGTCAGGGTCTCGCCTTCGCGCCGCTCACCGCGGCGGGCATCGCCGGGGTCGCCGCCGCCGATGCCGGCGCGGCATCCGGTCTCGTCAACACGTTCCACCAGGTCGGCATGTCGCTCGGCCTCGGTGTGCTGGTGGTCGTCGCGGCGGGCGCGCACGGCACGGATGCCGCCGCCTCCGTTGCGGCAGAGGTCGCGGCCGCCCTCACCGCCGCCGCCGTCCTCCTGACCCTGTGCGCGATCGTCGCCGCGACGCTCGTGCTGCCTCCGCTCATGCGCGAACGACGCGCCCACACTCGAAAGGACACCCCATGAGCACGACCAAGTTCCCCGTAGCCCCGACCTTCCGCGGCCCTGCTGAGTGGTTCGACGGCGACGTGTACGTCAACGCCCACTACACGGGCGTCGCCCCCTCGCGCGCGCGCCTCAACCTCGTCCGCTTCATGCCCGGCGCCCACACCGCCTGGCATCGTCACGCCGTCGGCCAGGTGCTGCATGTCACCGACGGGCTCGGCTGGGTGCAGTCGCGCGGCGGCGAGCTGATCGAGCTGCGCCCCGGCGACACCGTCTTCACGCCTGCGGGGGAATGGCACTGGCACGGCGCCTCGGCGCAGAATGCGATGTGCCATCTCGCGCTCTGGGAGGCGCCCCTCGAGGAGGGCGTTCCCGAGACGGAGTGGGGCGCGAAGCTCACCGACGACGAATACCCCGCCTGAACGGCGACGAAGGAGACATCCGATGTCCGACTGGAACCCCACCGAGCTCGCCCGCATCGGCGACGCGACCGAACTGCGCATCGCCTCGACCCGCGCCGACGGCACCCTGCGTCCCTGGGTGACGATCTGGCACGGCGTCGTCGACGGCGTGCTCTACGTGCGCTCGGCGCACGGCCCGGAGAACGGCTGGTACCGCCGCGCCCGCGCCGCGGGCACCGGCCGTGTCGCCGCGGGCGGCGTCGAGCAGGACGTCACCTTCACCCCCGCCGACGCGGCGGTGCGGGCGGCACTGGATGCCGCGCTGCACGCGAAGTACGACCGGTTCGGTCCCGCCTACGTCGGGGCGATCACCGGCGACGACGTGCTCGAGACGACGCTGCGGGTCGACCCCCGCTGACGGTTCGGGCGGGGGAGCCCGCCCGGATCACTCCGCGCCGATGAGCGCCGCGTCGGCGGTGAAGTCGGCGCTCGCCGCCCACGAGGCGAGCAGGGTCAGCGCATCGGCGCTCGGCGAGCCCGCCGGCGCCGTGTAGACGTTCATGACGAGACCCGGCTCGCTGGGCAGCTCCATCGACTCGAAGTCGAGATCGAGATCGCCGACCACCGGGTGGTGCAGACGCTTGCGCCCGCTGCGGTGGTATTTCACGTCGCGCGAGGCCCACCGCTGCCGGAACAGCTCGCTCTGCGTCGACAGCTCGCCGATGAGCGTGATGAGGTCGGTGTCGTGCGGCGTGCGGCCCGCTTCGAGGCGCAGCATCGCGGCGGCGTCGTTCGCGATCTGGTCGTAGTCGCGCCAGAAGGTGCGGGCCGCAGCATCCAGATACGTGAACCGGGTCGTGTTGACCGGGCGGCGGGGGCTGTCGAACACCGGCGCGTAGAGGGCGCGGCCGAGACGGTTCGCCGCCAGAATGTCGTGTCGACCGTTGCGGACCCACGCGGGTGCGTCGGCCATCGCATCGAGCACCTGCCGCACCGCGGGGCGCACCGTCTCGGCGGGCTTCGCGGGCACGCGGATGCCGGGGCTCGCCGCCCGCGCGAGGTCGAACAGGTAGTCGCGCTCGGCCGCGTCGAGCCGCAGCGTGCGCGCGAGCGCGTCGAGCACGCTCTCGGAGGCGCCCGCGAGGTTC
>NZ_LMPK01000015.1:130964-132365 GCF_001423825.1 Microbacterium sp. Leaf351 | reverse complement strand
GCAGCCCCGCCACGCGACGGTTGCCGCCGTAGGCGGGCAGACCCGCCTCCTGAGGGGTGATGCGCGCGCGACGCGAGCTCAGGAACTCGCGCACCTCGGCGCGGATGTCGTGCATGCGTCCACGCTACGTCTCGCCGGTGCGGCGCGGGAGGTACTGGCGGTACCCCCGCTACTTCGCGACGACGGTCGTCTCGAAGCTGTACATGTCGGGCCGGTAGCAGTGGTGGCCGTACTCGAGAGCACGGCCGGAGTTGTCGAAAGCGATGCGCTCCATCGTGAGCAGCGGGCCGCCGCGCTCGACATCGAGCAACTCGGCCTCATCGCCCTGCGCGCGCCGGGCGCCGATCTTCTGCTTGGCGATCTGGATCGTCACACCGCGCGCACGGAGGATCTGATAGAGCCCGCGATCCTGCAGCTGCTCGGTCGTGATGTCGGAGAACTCGATCGGGAGGTAGTTCTCGAGCACGGCCACGGGCACGCCGTCGGTGCTGCGCTGGCGGCGGATGAAGACGACGTCGGTGCCGACGGCCACCCCGAGACCCTCCGCGACCGGATCGGTCGCGGGCACGATCTCGTGGGCGAGCACGCGCGTGCCGGGCTCGTGGTGGCTGTTGCGGAGGTCCTCGTAGAGGCTCGTGAGCTCGACGGGGCGGGTGACCTGCCCCTGCACGACCTGAGTGCCGATCCCGCGGCGGCGCACGAGCAGGCCCTTGTCGACGAGCTCCTGGATCGCGCGCCGGATGGTCGGCCGGGAGAGACCGAGCCGTACGGCGATGGCGATCTCGTTCTCGAGACGGGCGCCGGCGGGGATCACGCCGTCGTGGATGGCGGCCTCGAGCCGGCTCGACACCTGGAAGTAGAGGGGCACCGGTCCCGTGCGGTCGAGGTCGGTGAACAGCTCTTCCGGCCAGTAGATCTCGTCGCTCGCCATCGCGCTCGCCGCCTCCTCTTCGGGGCTCACTCCCATGTCGCGACAATCTTACGTATGTCGACACATGTTCGGTGATATCGACGCGGAGCGGGGTGTTGCGGCATCCGAAGTGCCCCTTGCCGACAGGTCAACATGTGCTATTGTTAGGACATGCCGTCGACCAGGGCGGCGCAGGTTTCCGAAGAGAGTTGTACAGCGGAGTATGACGCAGAACACGGCACCCGAGATCCTCGCGATCGGTCGCCTCGGCGTGGACATCTATCCCCTTCAGGACGGTGTCGGGCTCGAGGACGTCGCGACGTTCGGCAAATACCTCGGCGGCAGCGCCGCCAACGTCGCGGTGGCCGCCGCACGCCACGGTCGGCGCTCGGGCCTCGTGAGCCGCGTCGGCCACGACCCGTTCGGTCGCTATCTGCTGCGTGAGCTCGACCGCCTCGGCGTCGACCCGCGGCTCGTCGCCGTGGATCCGG
>NZ_LMPK01000015.1:127588-130914 GCF_001423825.1 Microbacterium sp. Leaf351 | reverse complement strand
CCGCGAGCCGAAGGCGCCCGACCTCAACATCGACGACGCGCAGCTCGACCTCGCCGCCGTGCGCGGAGCCGACGTGCTCTGGCTCACCGCGACCGGACTCACCCAGGAGCCCAGTCGCTCGGCGCACCACACCGCTCTCGCCGCACGCGACCGTGCCCGCCACACCGTGCTCGATCTCGACTACCGGCCCATGTTCTGGTCGGGTCCTGCCGCTGCGAGCGAGCAGATCGAGCCCGTCCTCGGCCAGGTCACGGTGGCCGTCGGCAACCGTGAGGAGTGCGAGGTCGCCGTCGGCGAGACCGATCCGCACCGCGCCGCCGACGCACTGCTCGAGCGGGGTGTCGAGATCGCGATCGTCAAGCAGGGACCGCGTGGCGTGCTCGCCAAGACCGCGGACGAGAGCGTCGAGGTCGCTCCCTACTTCGTGGATGTCGTCAACGGCCTCGGCGCGGGCGACGCCTTCGGCGGGGCGCTCTGTCATGGACTGCTGTCGGGGTGGAGCCTCGGGCGCATCGTGCGCTTCGCGAACGTCGCGGGTGCCATCGTCGCCTCGCGGCGCGAGTGCTCGACGGCGATGCCGACGACCGATGAGGTCGAGGCCGTACTCGAGAGGATCCGCTGAGATGGCCGCGCACACTCTGGGGGACGCGGACTTCGCCCGCGTGCGGGACATCCGCGCCCACCGGCCCGAATCGATTCGGACCGCCCTGGCCGACCGTGTCCGCCGGCCGCTGCTGCGCGGTGACGGGCGCCTGTTCATCGTCGCCGCCGACCACCCGGCGCGCGGCGCCCTCTCGGTCGGTGCCGACGCGCAGGCCATGGCCGACCGCTACGACCTGCTCGACCGCCTCGCGACCGCCCTGCAGCGGCCCGGCGTCGATGGCGTGCTCGGCACCCCTGATGTGATCGACGACCTCGCCGCCCTCGGCCTGCTCGACGACAAGATCGTCGTCGGCTCGATGAACCGCGGCGGGCTGCGCGGCGCCGCGTTCGAGATGGATGACCGCTTCACCGGCCACGACGTCGCGGGCATGGTGTCCGACGGCATCGACGTCGCCAAGACGCTGCTGCGTGTCAACTTCGCGGATGCCGCGACCGCCCCGACGCTCGAGACCACGGCGCACGCCGTGACCGAGGCCGCCGCCGCCCGACTGCCGATCATGCTCGAGCCGTTCATCAGCCGGTGGGTGGACGGACGGATCGTCAACGACCTGTCGACGGACGCAGTCATCCTCTCGATCGCCATCGCCCAGGGTCTCGGATCGACGAGTGCCTACACCTGGCTGAAGCTGCCGGTCGTCGACGACATGGAGCGGGTGATGGCGGCGACGACGCTGCCGACCCTGCTGCTCGGCGGAGACTCGGGGGCCGATCCCGACGAGACCTTCGCGTCCTGGGAGGCCGCGCTCGGACTTCCCGGGGTGCGGGGCCTTACCGTGGGCCGTACCCTGCTCTATCCGCCCGACGGTGACGTCGCCGCGGCCGTGGACATCGCGGCCGGCCTCGTGCACCCCGACCTGTGACCCCAACCGAGGAGAGTTCCGACATGAGCACCACTGTCTCCGCCCCCGCCGGCACCGCCGACGCCACCGATGTGCGTGTGATCTCGCACTGGATCGACGGCGCCGAACGCGTGTCGACGAGCGGCCGCACCGCCCCCGTCTACAACCCGGCTACGGGCGCCGTGAGCGCGCACGTCGCGCTCGCCGATCAGGCCGAGATCGACGAGGCGATCGCCTCCGCGCAGCGCGGTTTCGAGATCTGGAAGGATTACTCGATCGCGAAGCGCCAGACGGTGCTGTTCGCGTTCCGCGAGCTGCTCAACGCCCGCAAGGGCGAGCTCGCCCGCATCATCACCGCCGAGCACGGCAAGGTCGTCTCCGATGCGATCGGTGAGATCCTGCGCGGCCAGGAGGTCGTCGAGCTCGCGACCGGGTTCCCGCACCTCATCAAGGGTGCGTACTCCGAGAACGTCTCCACCGGCATCGACGTCTATTCGCTGCGTCAGCCCCTCGGCGTCGTCGGCATCATCTCGCCGTTCAACTTCCCGGCGATGGTGCCGATGTGGTTCTTCCCCATCGCGATCGCCGCCGGCAACGCCGTCGTCGTCAAGCCCAGCGAGAAGGACCCCTCCGCCTCGCTCTGGATCGCTCAGCTGTGGAAGGAGGCCGGACTTCCCGACGGCGTCTTCACGGTGCTGCAGGGNNNNTCGACTCCCATCGCGCAGTACATCTACGAGACCGCCTCGCGCAACGGCAAGCGCGTGCAGGCCCTCGGCGGCGCGAAGAACCACATGCTGGTGCTGCCCGACGCCGACCTCGACCTCGTCGCCGACCAGGCTGTCAACGCGGGCTACGGCGCTGCGGGCGAGCGCTGCATGGCGATCTCGGTCGTGCTGGCCGTCGAGCCGGTCGCCGACGAGCTGATCGCGAAGATCGTCGAGCGCATCGGCAAGCTCAAAATCGGCAACGGTGCGGGCATCGACGGCGTCGAGCCCGACATGGGGCCGCTCATCACGGGTGTGCACCGCGACAAGGTGTCGTCGTACGTCGACATTGCCGAGCAGGATGGCGCCACCATCGTCGTCGACGGTCGCGGCTTCACCGTCGACGGTCACGAGGACGGCTTCTTCTTCGGTCCGACCCTGATCGACGAGATCCCGACGACCTCCCGCGCCTACCAGGAGGAGATCTTCGGCCCCGTGCTCGAGGTCGTGCGGATCCAGACGTTCCAGGAGGGTCTCGACCTCATCAACTCGGGCCAGTTCGGCAACGGCACCGCGATCTTCACCAACGACGGCGGCGCCGCACGGCGGTTCCAGAACGAGGTGCAGGTCGGCATGATCGGCATCAACGTGCCGATCCCCGTGCCGGTCGCCTACCACTCGTTCGGCGGCTGGAAGGCGTCGCTGTTCGGCGACGCGAAGGCCTACGGCGTGCACGGGTTCGACTTCTTCACCCGCGAGAAGGCCATCACGAGCCGCTGGCTCGACCCCGCAACCCACGGCGGCATCAACCTCGGGTTCCCGCAGAACACCTGATCCAGACCCGGATGCCGCGGCCCCGCCGATCTGGCCGCGGCATCCGCTCCTCTCCTCCCTCACGAAAGCAGCACTGCCATGCCCGCTCCCGACCAGCGCTGGTTCCACCGGCGCGGCGCCCTCGCCCGCGACGGGTGGGAGAGCGTCGTCGACGCCTCGACTCCCGGCTGGGCCCACACGGGCATCCGGGTGGCCGAGCTCGCCGCCGGCGACGTGCTCGCCCTCGATGAGCGCGACGTGGAGCGCATCGTGGTGCCGCTCGCGGGGAGCTTCCGGATCGAGACGG
>NZ_LMPK01000015.1:127394-127537 GCF_001423825.1 Microbacterium sp. Leaf351 | reverse complement strand
CCTCGGCGCGGGCGCGGCCGCGACCCTGACGGGGAGCGGGCGCGTCGCCGTCGCCACCTCGCCGACGACCGAGCAGCGCCCGACGCGCCACATCGCCCGCAGCGATGTGCCCGTCGAGCTGCGGGGGGCGGGGGCATCCAGCC
>NZ_LMPK01000015.1:127073-127340 GCF_001423825.1 Microbacterium sp. Leaf351 | reverse complement strand
CCCCCGCCGAGAACTGGTCATCGTACCCGCCGCACAAGCACGACGAGCACGACCCCGGTCACGAGACACGGCTCGAGGAGATCTACTACTTCGAGTCCGCGCCGGCGCGCGGCGCCGCCGGGGGAGCCGCGGCATCCGCCTTCGGCATGTTCTCGACCTACTCGTCTCCCGCGGGCGACATCGAGATCGACGCGATGGTGCACTCGGGCGACATCGCCCTGGTGCCCTACGGCTACCACGGCCCCGCGGTCGCGGCGCCCGGCTACG
>NZ_LMPK01000015.1:125116-127065 GCF_001423825.1 Microbacterium sp. Leaf351 | reverse complement strand
CCCCGCCCACGCCTGGGTGCGCAGCACCTGGGACGGCCTCGAGATCGACCCGCGCCTGCCGTTCACCGCGGCCGGCGAGGAAGGCAGCACCCGATGAGCGCGACGAAGCGCATGACCGTCAGCCAGGCGTTGGTCGAGTTCCTCGCCCACCAGTGGACGGTGGACGGCGACATCCGCGAACGCACCATCCCGGGCGTCTTCGGCATCTTCGGCCACGGCAACGTCGCGGGTGTCGGCCAGGCGCTCAAGCAGCTGAACGTCGAGCAGCCCGACCTGATGCCCTATTACCAGGCGCGCAACGAGCAGGCGATGGTGCATCAGTCGGTCGGCTACGCGCGCATCCACCGGCGCCGCGCCACGTTCGCCTCGGCCGCGTCGGTCGGGCCCGGCGCGACGAACATGCTCACCGGCGCCGCGCTCGCGACCACCAACCGTCTGCCCGCCCTGCTGCTGCCCTCCGACACGTTCGCGACCCGCGTCGCCGACCCGGTGCTGCAGCAGCTCGAGCAGCCCTGGGACATCGGGCTCACGGTCAACGACGCGTTCCGTCCGCTCTCGCGCTTCTTCGACCGCGTGCAGCGGCCCGAGCAGCTCTACTCGATCGCGCTCGCCGCCCTGCGCGTGCTGACAGACCCGGCCGAGACCGGCGCCGTCACGATCGCGCTGCCCGAGGACGTGCAGGCGGAGACCATCGACGTGCCCGTCGCGTTCCTCGCCGACCGCGAGTGGCACATCCGCCGGCCGCTCCCCGAGCGTGCCGCCCTCGCGCGCGCCGTCGCGGCGATCCGCTCCGCGGAGCGTCCTTTCCTCGTCGTCGGCGGCGGTGTGATCTACTCCGGGGCTGAGGAGCACCTGCGCGCGCTCGTCGAGGCCACCGGCATCCCGGTCGGAACCACGCAGGCGGGCGGCGGCGCGCTCGCCTTCGACCACCCGCAGTACCTGGGCGGGGTCGGGGCGACCGGAACGACCGCGGCGAACCGGCTCGCGGCAGAGGCCGATGTCATCATCGGCATCGGCACGCGGTACAGCGACTTCACGACCGCCTCGCGCACGGCCTTCCAGAACCCGGACGTGCGCTTCGTCAACATCAACATCGCCTCCTTCGACGCCTACAAGCACGGCACGCAGATCGCCGTCGTCGCCGACGCGCGCGAGACCCTCGCGGAGCTCGCGATCGAGCTCGAGGGCTTCGAGGTGTCGGCCGAGTACGCTGCGCGCACCGCGCAGGAGAAGGGCGTCTGGGATGCCGCGGTCGACCGTGCGCTCGCCGCGACCGACGCGCCGCGTCCCGGCCAGCCCGAGATCATCGGCGCCGTGCAGTCGGCGTCGGCCCCGGCGGATGTCATCGTGCAGGCCGCCGGTTCGCTGCCGGGAGATCTCCACAAGCTGTGGCGGGTGCGCGATCCGCTCGGGTACCACGTCGAATACGCGTTCTCGACGATGGGATACGAGATCGCGGGCGGCCTCGGCGTCAAGCGCGGGCTCGACGCCCTCGACGACGACCGCGACGTCATCGTCATGGTCGGCGACGGGTCGTACCTCATGCTCAACTCCGAACTGGTCACGGCGGTCGCCGAGGGCATCAAGATCATCGTCGTGCTCGTGCAGAACCACGGCTACGCGTCGATCGGCCACCTGTCCGAGACCGTCGGGTCCGACCGCTTCGGCACGAAGTACCGCACCTACGACGCCGACGCACGCAACTTCCAGGGCGACCAGGTGCTGCCGGTCGACCTGGCGGCGAACGCCCGCAGCTACGGGCTCGACGTCGTCGAGATCGCCCCCGGCGCCACCGCGACCGCCGATCTTCACGCCGCCGTCGTCGCGGCCAAGGCGAGCACCCGGTCGACGCTGATCCACATCGAGAGCGATCCTCTCGTCTACGCCCCGGACGGCGAGGGCTGGTGGGACGTGCCGATCCCGGCCGTCTCCACCCTGCCGTCCACCCA
>NZ_LMPK01000015.1:121477-125110 GCF_001423825.1 Microbacterium sp. Leaf351 | reverse complement strand
GGGCGATGAAGGCCACCGTCGCCGGAGCACCCGTCAGTTTCGGAGTGTTCGAGCTCACCCCCGAGGGTGCCGAGACCCTCAGTCCCGACGCGATGCTGCGCATCCTCGCCGACTCCGACTACCGGGGCGTCGACCTGGGTCCCCTCGGCTTCCTCGGCGAGGGAGACGTGCTGCGTCGCCGTCTCGCCGAGTACGACCTGTCGCTCGCCGGCGGGTGGGTGCAGCTGCCGTTCTCCGACGACGATGCGTTCGCCGCCAGCATCCCGTCGCTGCACGCCGCCCTCCGGGTGTTCTCGGATGCCGCGGCCGCCGGGCCCGCGCGACTGCCGCTGCCCACCCTCGCCGACGACGGGTCGGTCGCCCGCCGCGGCGCCCCGGGGCGCGGCGAGGAGGTCGACCCCCTCGCGGAGGCGGCCTGGGAGCGTCTGATCGCGAACGCGGAGCGCGCCGCCGACATCGTGCGGGCTGCGGGCTTCGAGCCGACGTTCCACCACCACGCCGGCACGTTCGTGGAGTCGCCCGCGGAGATCGACCGGTTCCTCGCGAACGTGAACGTCGACCTCACCCTCGACACCGGGCACCTGTTCATCGCGGGCGGCGACCCGGCCGACGCGGTGCGCCGCTGGGGGTCCCGCATCAACCACCTCCACCTGAAGGATGTCGATCTCGCCGAGCTGCGCCGTGTGCTCGCGGCCGGCGGCGGCATGCCCGAGGTGTGGTCGTCGGGGTCGTTCGTGGCGTTCGGGCGCGGCGACGTCGACCTTGCCGCGGTGATGGACGCCATCGCCGCGCAGGATTACGACGGATGGATCGTCGTCGAGCAGGACGTGCTCAACGGCCCGGATGTCTCCCTCTCGGCGTTCCAGCGCGACCGTGCCGCCGACCAGCAGATCAACCGCGACGCCCTGCGCATCTGGGCCTGAGACCTTCGAGGACACCACCATGACGACCCCTCTCCGCTTCGGTCTGATCGGCACCGGCCGGATCGGCCAGGTGCACGCAGCGAGCATCGCCGCCGATGCCGACGCCGTGCTGGCGCGCGTCGCCGACCCCTTCATCGACGGCGCCCGCGCCGTCGCCGAGACGTACGGCGCGATCGCGACCGCTGACGCCGAGGAGCTGTTCACCGCCGGCGACCTCGACGCGGTGCTCATCGCGTCCCCGACGCCGACGCACGTCGACCTGATCGCCCGTGCGATCGACGCGGGCATCGCCGTGCTGTGCGAGAAGCCGATCGATCTCGACATCGCCCGCGTCGACGCGCTGCGCCCCCGCGTCGCGGCATCCGGCGTGCCGGTCGCGCTCGGCTTCAACCGTCGCTTCGACCCGGCGTTCGCCGAGGTGCGGGCACGGGTCGACGCGGGCGAGATCGGTGCGCTCGAGCAGCTGTCGATCATCAGCCGCGACCCGTCGGCACCGCCCGCCGCCTACGTCGGCATCTCGGGCGGCATCTTCCGCGACATGACGATCCACGACTTCGACATGGCGCGCTTCTTCCTGCCCGACATCGTCGAGGTGAGCGCGACGGGCACCACCACCTTCGACCCGGGCGCCCGCGAGCACGGCGACTTCGACACGGCCGTCATCACGCTGCGGTCCGCCTCGGGGGCGATCGTCTCGATCACGAACTCCCGCCACAGCGCGGTCGGATACGACCAGCGCATCGAGGCGTTCGGTGAGCTCGGCTCGCTGTCGGTCGCCAACATGCCCACGAGCCTCGTGAGCGTCTCGGGCGCCGCCGCCGTCGAAGCCCGTCCGCCGTATCAGAGCTTCTTCCTCGAGCGTTACGCCGACGCCTATGCGGCGGAGCTGCACGAGTTCATCAAGCTCGCCCGCGGCGAGGCGTCCACCAGCCCCACCTTCGAGGACGGCCGTGCGGCGCTCGTTCTCGCCGACGCGGCGCAGCGCTCGGCGACCGAGCGCGTCATCGTGCCTGTCGACCTTTCCTGACCCCCGAGGATCCACCATGACCATCGACACCGACGCCCCGCTCGCCCGCGCGGCCGCGACCACCCCCACCTCGCTCTGGAACGACTCGGCCGACCCCGACGAGCTCGCGCAGTCCATCGCCTTCGGCGCGGTCGGAGCCACCTGCAATCCGGTCATCGCGCTGACCGCGATCACCAAGCGACCGGATGTCTGGGGTCCCCGCCTGCGCGAGCTCGCCGACGAGCATCCGACGTGGGGCGAGTCGGAGCTCGGGTGGGCGGCGGTGCGCGAGCTGTCGGTGGCCGCGGCGCGGCTGCTCGAACCGGCCTTCGCCGCCAGCGGCGGACGCAACGGGCGACTGTCGATCCAGACCGACCCGCGGCTCCACCGCGATCGCGATGCCCTCGTCGCCCAGGCGGTCGAGTTCTCGACGCTCGCGCCGAACATCATCGTGAAGATCCCCGCGACCGCGACGGGCGTGGCCGCGATGGAGGAGGCCGCGTACCGCGGCGTCAGCATCAACGCGACGCTGAGCTTCACGGTGCCGCAGGCGCTCGCCGTCGGAGCAGCGCTCGAGCGGGCACTCGACCGGCGTGCGGCCGACGGGCTCGAGGAGCGCGAGTTCGGTCACGTCGTCACGATCATGGGCGGTCGTCTCGATGACTGGCTGAAGAAGTGGGCGAACGCGCAGCGGATCCTCACCACCCCCGGGGTGCTCGACTGGGCGGGAGTGGCAGCTCTCAAGCGGGCGCATCACCTCTTCCGGGAGCGGGGATACCGCAGCCGCATCCTCTCGGCGGCCTTCCGCAACGCGCTGCAGTGGTCGGAGCTGGTCGGGGGCGACCTCGTCGTCTCGCCGCCGTTCGACTGGCAGGCTCGCATCAACGAGAACCGCATCGCGGTGGCCGACCGCATCGACGTGCCGGTTGCGGCGGACATCCTCGCCGAGCTCGAGACGCTCAGCGAGTTCCGGCGCGCGTACGAGCCCGACGGGCTCGCGCCGGAGGAGTTCGCGACGTTCGGCGCCTCCCGCAACACCCTGCGGCAGTTCCTCGAGGCCGACGCCCAGCTCGACGCGCTCGTGCGCGACATCCTCGTGCCGGCGGCCTGAGATGCCCGTCCGTCTCGCGGCCTCCGCGGAGATGCTCTTCCGCGACCTCCCGTTCGTCGATCGGGTGCGCCGCATCCACGAACTCGGCTTCGAGGTCGAGATCTGGGACTGGAGCACGAAGGACCTCTCGGAGCTGGCCGCCACGGGTGCCACCTTCTCG
Source organism: Microbacterium sp. Leaf351 (assembly GCF_001423825.1). Taxonomy (NCBI): domain Bacteria; kingdom Bacillati; phylum Actinomycetota; class Actinomycetes; order Micrococcales; family Microbacteriaceae; genus Microbacterium; species Microbacterium sp. Leaf351. The sequence goes on along the minus strand of NZ_LMPK01000015.1, from coordinate 121,910 downwards.
TCGATGACGGGATATCTGCGCGGCGACCTCACGACGCCGCACGGCATCGCCGAACTGCTCGCGACTGCCGAAGAGTCCCTTCGGGCCGCTGAGCTCATCGACTCGCCGCGGTTGAACCTCCACGGCACGGGACTCGACCCGAACGGGTTGCCCGTCGTGCCGCACGACGTCGTCACCGGCGCCGAGTGGCTGATCGCGGCCGACACGCTCAGCCGTCTCGCCGAGCTCGGGGAGCGCGCCGGGCGGGTGTTCACACTCGAGAACCTCAACACCGCCGTCGACCACCCGGGCACACCTTTCGCCCGCGCCGAGGACACCCTCGCGCTCGTCTCCGCGGTCGACAGCCCCGGGCTGCGACTCAACCTCGACCTCTACCACGCGCAGATCGGCGAGGGGAACCTCATCGAGCTCGTGCGTCGCGCGCAGCCCTGGA
>NZ_LMPK01000015.1:120289-121452 GCF_001423825.1 Microbacterium sp. Leaf351 | reverse complement strand
CCGTGCGATCGGCGATGCGCTCGCCGCGATCGCGTATGACGGCGTGGTGGGGCTGGAGAGTTGGGCGAGCGGATCGAGCGACGACGCTCTCGACGCCTTCCGACGCGCCTTCGCCTGAGCTGATGACGAGAGGGGCCGGTGAGCGGTTCGCTCACCGGCCCCTCTCGTCATGCCTCAGCCGAACGTGGTCTCGCCGTCGACCTCGGGCACCTCGACCCAGCCGCCGGTCTCCGCGGAGCGCAGCGCCGCGGAGACGATCTCGGCGGCGGCCCAGGCGTCGGCGGCGGAGGGGGCGAGCTGCGTGCCTGTTGCCACCGAGCGCAGGAACAGCGATGCCTCGATCGCCTTGAGGTCGTCGAATCCCATGCTCGTGCCGACGCCGGGCTGGAATCGTGAGAAGTCACCGAACTCGGGACCTGCCATGACCGTGCGATAGCCCGACGGATCGTCGGCGATCTGCAGTTCATTCAGGCGCTGGAAGTCCCACCGCAGGGAGCCCTTGGTGCCGTACACCTCGAGCACGTACTCGGCACGCGGACCGATCGCGACGCGGCTGGACTCGAGCACACCGACGGCGCCTCCCTCGAATCGCGCGAGAAGTGCGGCGTAGTCCTCGTTCTCGACGGCGCCGCGGGGGCCGTCCTCGGAACCCTTCGAGAAGTGGCTGGCGGCACCCGCTGCCGGGAGGGGGCGCTCGGGGATGAAGGTCGCCGTCAGCCCGTTCACCGAGGTGATGCGCCCCACGACGTACTGGGCGAGGTCGGCACCGTGGGAGAGCAGATCGCCCAGGACTCCGGAGCCGGCGCGGGCGGTGAGGAACCGCCAGGTCAGGGCTCCGGCGGGGTCGGCCGAGTAATCGGCGAGGAACGAGACCCGCACGTTCGTGATCGTGCCGATGGCCCCCGAGCGCACCAGCTCGCGCGCGCGGGCGACGGCGGGCACGTGCCGGTAGTTGAATCCCACCGACGTGACCAGTCCAGCTGATTCGGCACGCTCGGCGATCTCGCGGGACTCGACAGCACCGCGTCCCATGGGCTTCTCGATCCAGAACGGCTTTCCCGCCTCGATGGCGGCGAGGGCGATCTCGTGATGGAGGAAGTTCGGCGAGCAGATCGACACCACGTCGACCTCCGGGTCGGCCAGCACCTCGCTGTAGTCGGCGA
>NZ_LMPK01000015.1:119609-120243 GCF_001423825.1 Microbacterium sp. Leaf351 | reverse complement strand
CCCGACGGAGATCAGGCCTACGCCGAGCGGCGTGCGCGTGGTCATCTCGGTCCTCCTTTGGATCGACATCGGTGCGCGGGCGGGGTTCCCGCGCGAGTCTGTGGCCAGCCTACGCGCTAGTTGACAGAATGTAAGAACAAATTGTCGAGAAATGCTGGACATCGTTCATTTGATCGGACATACTCTCATTCACGGGTCGGTCCCAGAGCCCGTCCGCACTCACTCAACGAAGAGAAGGAGCACCAGAGTTGGTCAAGAAGAAGCTCGCCATCATGGCGGCAGGCGTGGCGGTCCTCGCTCTCGCCCTCGCAGGTTGTTCGGGGAAGGCCTCGAGCAGCTCAACCGCAGACGCGGCGAACGCGTCGATCAAGATCTGCATCTACACGCACGGTGACGGCGGGACCTTCTGGTCCGTCGTGCAGAAGGGAGCGGAGGACGCCGCCAAGCAGCTCGGCGTCACGCTGGACTACCAGGGCTCGTCGAACGACTCCGCCAAGCAGGCCTCGACGATCTCCGCCGGAGTCAAGGGCGGCTGCTCGGCGATCGGCGCATCGGCTCCGGACCCGGGCGCCATCAAGGACGCGATGCTCGCGGCGAAGGCGGCGAACCTGCCGACCCTCACCCTGAACTCGGG
>NZ_LMPK01000015.1:117073-119570 GCF_001423825.1 Microbacterium sp. Leaf351 | reverse complement strand
CTGAAGTTCAACGACCTCGGCCTCAAGAAGATCCTCTGCCCGATCCAGGAGGCCGCGAACTCCGGGCTCACCGATCGATGCAACGGCGCCGCGAAGACCTTCAAGGGCACCGTGCAGCAGTTCAACGTCGACGGCGCGCTCGCCGACCTGACCGGTGCAGAGGCGAAGATCCAGGCGGCCCTCCAGGCCGACCCGACGATCGACGGCGTGTTCGCCCTCAACGCCGACGTCGCCACGGGAGCCGTGCTCCCCGCCGTGCAGGCCGTCAACCCGAAGATCGTCGTCGGCACCGTCGACCTGTCGAACGACGCCCTCAAGGCGATCAGCGCGGGCACGCTCGCCTTCGCGATCGACCAGCAGCAGTACGCGCAGGGCTTCCTCGCCGTGCAGCTCCTGTACTTGGCCGTGAAGGACGCGATCGAGGTCGGTGGCGGCAACCCCGTCTACACCGGTCCGGCGTTCGTCACCAAGGACAACGTCCAGGCGGTCCAGGCTTCGGTCCAGGCCGGCACCCGCTAGTCCCTCCGGGCGGCGCGTTCGTCACCATGACGGGCGCGCCGCCCTTCTTCAGAGAGCAGCCACAACATGTCTTTCCTCACGAACACGAGCAACATCGCGGTCGATGAACGCGTGAGCCGCACCCCCTGGTACCTCAAGACGCTCCGCCGCCCCGAGCTCGGCGCACTGATCGGCGCGGTCGCGATCTTCCTCCTCTTCACCTTCGTCGACACGACCGGCAAGTTCGCGACCCTCGAGGGCGCGGCCGGCTGGACCGACTTCGCGGCCCCCGTCGGCATCGTCGCGGTCTTCGTCGCACTCCTCATGATCGGCGGCGAGTTCGACCTCTCCTCGGGCGTCATGGTCGGAACGTCGGGCCTGTTCGCGGGTCTGCTGATCACTCAGCTCGGCTGGAACGTCTGGGCCGCCATCGCGGCCACCGTCGTCATGGCCGCCGTGATCGGCTTCATCAACGGCATCCTGGTGATCCGCACCGCGCTCCCGTCCTTCATCGTCACCCTCGGCACCTTCTTCGTGCTCAAGGGCGCGAACCTCGCCATCACGAAGGGTCTCACCGGCACGGTCCGCGTCTCGGGCGTCGACCAGGGGGATGGGTTCGACTCCGCCAGGTCGCTGTTCTCCTCGACCTTCGACGTCGCCGGCACCCAGTTCCAGATCTCCCTGGTGTGGTGGCTCGTGATCACGATCTTCGCGACGCTTCTGCTCACCCGCACGGTCTTCGGCAACTGGATCTTCGCCTCGGGCGGCGACGCGAACGCCGCGCGCAACGCCGGCGTCCCGGTGAACCGCACCAAGATCACCCTGTTCGTGATGACCTCGGTGTCCGCATCGCTCGTCGGCATCATGTTCCTGCTGCGTCTTCGCGGCATGCAGGCCGGCCAGGGTGTCGGCCAGGAGTTCTACTACATCATCGCCGCGGCGGTGGGCGGCACGCTCCTCACCGGTGGCGCCGGCTCCGCGATCGGAGCCTCGATCGGTGCGCTGATCATGGGCTTCGCGGCCATCGGCATCCCCTACGCGCTCTGGGACCAGGACTGGGTGTCGACGTTCCTCGGCGTCATCCTCTTCTCCGCCGTGCTGATCAACATCACCATCTCGCGTCGCGCCCAGGGAGGTCGCAAGAAATGAGCACCGTCAACGAGCCTCAGGACGAGACGAACGCGGTCGCCGACCAGGAGATCGTCGCGGCCGTCGAAGAAGCCGCGGCCGAGAACGCGCACGAGCTTCCCACCGGAGTTCAGGCCGCCCTCGAGCTGAAGAAGGTCGGCAAGACCTTCGGCAGCGTGATCGCGCTGCGCGACATCAGCCTCCGTGTCGACCCGGGCACCGTCACGTGCGTCCTCGGCGACAACGGCGCCGGCAAGTCCACGCTGATCAAGATCCTGTCGGGCGTCCACAAGCCGAGCTCGGGCTCCGTCACGCTCGACGGCGAGCCGGTCGAGTTCTCGTCGCCGCGCGATGCGCTCGGGCGCGGAATCGCGACGGTGTTCCAGGACCTCGCCACGGTTCCCCTGATGTCGATCTGGCGCAACTTCTTCCTCGGCAACGAGCCCGTCAGCGGCCCGAAGGCTCTCGGACTCCTTTCCGTGAAGAACGCCAAGGACGTCACGAAGTCCGCCCTCAAGCAGATGGGAATCGACCTGCGCGACACCGACCAGCCGATCGGCACGCTCTCGGGCGGTGAGCGCCAGGCCGTCGCGATCGCCCGGGCCGTGCACTTCGGTGCCAAGGTGCTCATCCTCGACGAGCCGACGAGCGCTCTCGGTGTGCGTCAGTCGGGCATCGTGCTGAAGTACATCCTCGCGGCGCGCGACCGCGGCGTCGCCGTCGTGTTCATCACGCACAACCCGCACCACGCCTTCATGGTCGGCGACCGGTTCTACCTGCTCAACCGCGGCCGGCTGCTCGCGGAGTTCGAGCGGGGCAAGGTGCAGCTCGAGGAACTCATCCAGGCGATGGCCGGCGGTGCCGAGCTCGA
>NZ_LMPK01000015.1:112797-117062 GCF_001423825.1 Microbacterium sp. Leaf351 | reverse complement strand
CCCCCTCCCCGAATCGGGGAGGGGGTTCGTTGTTCCCGGAGGTCAGGCGACCGGGACGGGGCCTCGCGTGCGTGCCGACTCGAACGCCGCACCGACGACGTTCATCATCGCTGTGGCGGTGGCGAAGTCCGTGTCGATCGGCGTGCCGTTCGTGATGGCCCGGAGGAACTCCTGGATCTCCGCGACGAACGCCTCGGCGTAGCCGGTGCCCACGCCGGCGCCCGGCATGGCGGCGACATCCGAGAAGTACGGGTGTGCAGGCCCGGTGAAGATGCGGCGCGGACCGTTGTAGGCGGCCGGCGACGTCGCGTTCTCGAAGAGGTGGAACTCGCCCGCCGAGATCGAGTCGAACACGGCGCTGCCCGCGGAGCCGAACACCTCGACGCCGAGCGAATTCGGAACCCCCGCGGCGATGCGGCTGAGCGCGATCTGCCCGATGGCGCCCGAGTCGAGCGTCACCCCGAGCAGAGCGACGTCGTCATTGGTGACCGCTCCCTTCTCGGACGATCCGGATGCCCCGTGGCCGATCGCGCCCGCGGTCGCCAGGGGTCGCTCGGTGATCACGGTGCGCAGCGACGCGCTCGAGACCTCCGCGATGCGTCCGGCGACGAACTGCACGGCGTCGATCGCGTGGGCGCCGATGTCGAGCAGCGCGCCGCCGCCCGACTGCTCCTGCGAGAAGCGCCACGAGAGCGCGCCGGCCGGGTCGGCCGCGTAGTCGGCGTTGTACCAGCCGCGCACGGTGTGGATGTCTCCGACGAGCCCGTCGGCGACCGCACGCGCGAGTGCGGCGAGGCCGGGCAGTCGGCGGAACGAGAAGCCGACACCGGTCACGGCGGGCGAGGCCTCGGCCAGCGCCTGCAGGTGCGACGACTCCGCCGGGGTGCGACCGATGGGCTTCTCGGCGAAGACGTGCTTGCCGGAGGCGAGCACCTTGGGCAGCACCTCGGCGTGCAGGAAGTTCGGAAGCGCGACGCTAATGGCGTCGACGTCGCTCGCGATGAACGCGTCGACGTCGGCGGTGGCGCTCGCGAACCCGTAGCGGTCCGCGACCGACTGGGCGAGGGCGAGGTTGGGGTCGGCGATGGCGACGAGCTCGACTGAGAGCGGCGAGCTGGTCGCCATCATCGCGTTGCGGTAGCCGAAGGCGTGCGCCTGGCCGGCCATTCCGGCGCCGATGACGCCGACACGAATGGGGGTGGACATGGGTGGTTCTCCTTGGGTGATGGGTGTCGAGGCGGGGTCAGCGGAAGCGTGCGGGGCCGCCGCATCCGGTGATGTACTCGCGCGTGCGTCGCGCGATCTGGAGGGGTGCGGCGAAGTCGCCGACGGGGTACATGTCCTGCTCGATGATCGCGAACACGCCCGGGTGGGCGAGGGCGGCCTCGTGCAGCACAGGTCCGTAGTCAGGCACGCCGTGGGGCGGCTCGACCATGACGCCGCGGGTGACGGCCTCGACGAACGAGATCTCGTTCTTGAGCACGTGCGCCAGCAGGTCGGGCTCGACCTGCTTGAGGTGCAGGTAGCCGATGCGGTCGGGGAAGGCCCGGATGAGGCGCACGCTGTCGCCCCAGTAGTACGCGAGGTGCCCGGTGTCCAGGCACAGGTTCGTGTACCGCGGGTCGGTGTTCTCGACCAGGCGCACCACCTCGAGGTACGAGCCGATGGGGCTCTCGGCGTGGGAGTGGAACTGCTGGCGGAGGCCGAACTCCTCCCAGAGGCGCTTGCCGATCTCGTCGTGCCCGGCTGTGAAGGTGCCCCATTCGTCGGCCGTGAAGGTGCGGGCGCCCACGACGTCGTCGTTCGCGTCGCGCTCCCACAGGCCGGGGATGGTGATCACGTGCTCACCGCCGAGCGCGGTGACCAGTCGCGCCACCTCGGTGACGTCGCGCCACGCGTTCTCGACCTCCTCCGGCGACCGGTGCAGGTGGGTGAACACGGTTCCCGCCGAGAGGGCGAGGTCGTGGGCCGCGAAGTCGTCGGCGAGAGCGGATGCCTCGGTGCCGAGGTAGCCGTAGGGGCCGAGCTCGGTCCAGTGGTAGCCGGCCTCCTGTACTTCGCGCAGGTACTGCTCGGGAGGGGGCTGGCGGTCGTCGACGGCGTTCCAGACGCCCCAGGAGTCGGGGGCGATGCCGACGCGTGGAGCGGCGACGTCGTTGTCAGGGGTGCTCACCGGCACTCCTTTCGGGTTGTTATTGTACGGACAAAGGGTAATCTAGAGCGCTCTAGGTCTGTGTGCAAGAGCGACGGCGGGCGATGCTCGTCGTGAGAGGAGTGGGCATGACCGCACGCACGCGTCTCGGCGTCGGAGTCATCGGTACGGGCTGGATGGCGCGCGCCCATGTCAGCGCGTTGCGGCGCCTCGATGTGCTGACGGGACGCGCCCACGGCGTCGACCTCGTCGTCGTGGCGGGGAGGGATGCGGCACGCACCTCGGCTGCGGCCGCCACCTGGGGCTTCCGCGAGTCGACCGACGACTGGGAGCGGGTCGTCGCCCATCCGGACGTCGGCGTCGTCGTGAACCTCGCCTCGAACGCCGTGCACGCGCCCGCCAGCATCGCCGCGCTGGCCGCGGGCCGGCACGTCGTGTGCGAGAAGCCGCTCGCGACCCGCGCCGAAGACGTCGCCGCGATGGTGGATGCCGCGGCCGCCGCGCCGACCCTCGCAGTGGCCTCGTACAACTATCGCTTCGTGCCGGCGCTGCAGTTCGCCCGCCGGCTGCTCCGGTCCGGCGAGCTGGGAGCGCTGCGATCGGTCTCGCTCGGCTACGAGCAGGACTGGGCGTCACGCCCGGTCGACCGAACCGGGTGGCGCTTCGACGACCCCATCGACGGAAGCGTGGTCTTCGACCTGTCGCATGTGCTCGATCTGCTGCGCTGGCTCGTCGGTGAGCCGCGGAGCGCGGTCGCGAACGTGCAGACGCTCAGCGGCGGCGGTGTCGTCCCGGCGCGCGTGGGGACCGACCCGGAGGACTCCTACGCGGCGCTGTTCACGATGGAGGGCGGTGTCACCGCCGACGTGCGGGTGTCCCGCATCGCCACCGGCCGGAAGGGCGATCAATTCGTCCACCTCACGGGGTCCCTCGGCGCGCTCCGGTGGAGCATGGAGGATCTCAACAGCCTGGAGCTCTTCCTCGACTCGGGAGACGATCAGCGCGAGGGGTTCCGCCGTGTGCTGGTGACCGAGCCGGGGCATCCGCTCATGGCGAACTGGTACGCGCCGGGCCACGTGCTCGGCTGGGACGACACGGTGCTGCACGAATGGGTCTCGATCTCGGGCGCCATCGCGGACGGCGGCGACCGCAGCGGAGACCTCGCGACGTTCGCCGACGGCGCGCAGGCGTTCGCGATCGCCGAGGCGGTGCGCCGGTCGTCGCGCACTCTACGGTGGGAGTCAGTGTGAGGAGCACGGGAAGGTGCGTGACGTGAAGCGGGTCACGATGGAGGACGTCGCGCGCGAGGCGGGGGTCTCCCGCGCGCTCGTCTCGATCGCCTACCGCGACGCCGCTGGCGTCAGCGCCGCGACCCGCGCCCGCATCCTCGCGATCGGCGAGCGGCTCGGCTACGCACCCGACCAGGTCGCGGCCCGGCTCGCCGGCGTGGGCGGGCGCACGGTCGGCGTGTTCATCCAGGACCTCCACAACGACGTGTTCGCCGACGTGTTCGACGGAGTGCGCGCCGTCGTGGAGCCGGCCCGGAAGAGCCTGGTCATGGCCGTCGGCACACTCGACGGCCGCGGCGATGCGGCGGCCCTCGACACGCTGCGGCGCAGCCGCGTCGACGTGATCGTCGGGGTGGGCCTCCAGCTGCCGGATGTCGCGGTGCAGGCCGTCTCGCGCCATGTTCCGGTCGTCGCGGTGGCACGCGACATCCCGTCGGTGGATGCGGTGATCACCGACAACGAGGCGGGCGCGCGTGCCGCGGTGGAGCATCTCGCCGGGCTCGGCCACCGGCGCATCGCGTTCCTCGCGAACCCGCCCGGCGACGGCTACGGCGGGCGCGGAAGCGGCTACGCGGCGGCGATGCGCGCAGCCGGCCTCGCACCCCGGGTGGCGTCGAGCTCGTACCTGCGCGCGCAGGCCGCGATCGACGCGGCGGCGCTGCTCGACGGGCCGGAGCCGCCCACCGCGATCTTCGCGCACAACGACCAGGCGGCGTTCGGGGTGCTCGATGCCGCCCACGACCGGGGGCTGGTGCCGGGCGTCGACCTGTCGGTCGTCGGCTACGACAACAGCTCGATGAGCCGGGCTCCCGGCACCGCGCTCA
>NZ_LMPK01000015.1:110488-112744 GCF_001423825.1 Microbacterium sp. Leaf351 | reverse complement strand
GCGCGGCACGACCGGGCTCGCGCCGTCCTGAGCCTGCCCCTGCTCCGCGCTCAGCGCTCGAGCAGCCCCGCTGTCAGCGCGACGCGCGCCCGCCGGGGCACGAGGCCGACGATCACCGCACCGGTCTTGTTCTGCACGCCCGAGACGACGCTGTACGGCGGCTTCCGGCGGGCGAGGGCGCGGAACGCGGCATCCACCACCTGGGTCGGGGTCTGCATGGCGCCGACCGCGGCGCGCGCATCGCCGACCACGTCGAAGAACTCGGTCGCGGTGGCTCCGGGGCACACCGCCAGCACCGTCACGCCCTGCGGGCGCACCTCGTGCGCGAGCGCCTCGGTGAAGCTCAGCACGTAGGCCTTCGACGCTCCGTAGATCGCCATCGACGCCAGCGGCTGGAACGCGGCCGTGCTCGCGATGTTGATGACCGTGCCGCTGCCGCGGGCCACGAGCGCCGGCAGGAACGCCCGCGTGAGCGACGTGAGCACCGCCACGTTCAGCTGCACGAGCGCGTCGATGCGCTCCGCATCGGCCTCGGCGAACGCGCCCTTCATGCCGAAGCCGGCGTTGTTCACGACGTGGTCGATGCGGATGCCGCGTCCCTCGAGCTCGTCCGCGAGGGACGCGACGGCGCCCGGCTCGGTGAGATCGAGCGGAACGACGTGGGCGCTGACGCCGTGGCGGGAGCGCACCTCGGCCGCGATCTCCTCGAGACGGTCGGCCCGGCGAGCGACCAGCACCACGTCGGCGCCGCGACGGGCGAACTGGTCGGCGAACTCGGTGCCGAGCCCTGCGCTCGCGCCGGTGATGAGCGCGGTGGTACCGCGGAAGGTGATCGTCATGCGCACACTCTAGGCGCGCCGGATGTCCCGGGTCAGCGCTGCACGGGATCGAGCGGCCCCTCGTGGGCGAGGTCGCGGGCGTGGGGATATGACTCCCAGTCGCCCGGTCCCGTGCACGCGGCGGCGCCGACCCGCGCTGCGAGGGCGAGCCGCTCTGCGACCGGGGCGCCGGCGAGGGTCGCTGCGAGATAGGCGCCCACGAACCCGTCACCGGCGCCGACCGTGTCGACGACCGCCACGGGGACCGCGGGGACCCACAGCTCCGCGCCGTCGATCACGGCGACGGCCCCCTCGGCGCCGAGCTTCACGATCGCGGCCGCGGGGCCGAGCTCGCCGAGGCGCCGCGCCACCTGCGCGGGTGTGCCGTCGCCGACCACGAGCCGTGCCTCGTCGAGCCCGGCGAAGACGATCCCCGCCCGCGCCGTCACGGCGCGGTAGAGCGTCGACGGGTCACGGTGCCGCCAGAGCCGGGAACGATAGTTCACGTCGAACGACACGATCGCGTGTGCGGCATCCGCTCGGTCGAGGGCGTCCCACATCGCCGACTCCGCCGACGCCGACAGTGCCGGGGTGATGCCGGTCACGTGCACGATCCGCGCCGTCGCGAACACGTCGGCCGGAAGATCGTCGGGAGCGAGGCGACTGCCCGCGCTCATGTGTCGGCCGTAGGTCACCTCGGTCGTCGTCGCCGACGGATGAGACTTCAGCATCATCCCGGTGCCGGCACCGTCATCGACGTGGGCGTGCACGTCGACGCCCTCGGCGCGCAGCTCCCGCGTGATGCGCCGTCCCGCGCCGTCGTCGCCCACCCGTCCGATCCACGCGACCGATGCGCCCAGTCGCCGCGCAGCGATCGCGACGTTCGATTCCGCACCCCCCACCGAGAGCCGCATCCCGGTGACGTGCTCGAGGGAGCCGACCTCCGTCGCGCGCACGAGCGCCATGGTCTCGCCCAGCGTGACGAGGTCGGCGCTCATTCGTCGCCCCGCAGGCGCCGCACGGTCTCCGTCGCCGCGGCTGCGCGTCGGGTGACCTCCGCGAGGGCGTCGGCGTCGAGGGGTCCCCGGGGAACGAGCCAGCTGCCCGAGACGGCGCCGACCGCGGGTCGTGCGAGATAGTCGGCGAGGTTCGCGGCGTCGACGCCGCCGCTCGGCACGAACGACAGCCCGGGGAAGGGTGCCGAGAAGGCGTCGACGGCGGCGGCGCCGCCGAGGAGGTGTGCGGGGAAGAGCTTCACGACCTCGAGCCCCATGCCGACCGCGCGCATCAGCTCGGTTCCCGTCGCGACGCCCGCGATCAACGGCACCGCGAGACTGCGCGCGGCGGCGGCGACGCTCTCGCTGAGCCCCGGACTCACGAGGAAGGCCGCGCCCGCCTGGCAGGCGGCGCGGGCGAAGCGGCCGTCGGTCACGGTGCC
>NZ_LMPK01000015.1:108912-110443 GCF_001423825.1 Microbacterium sp. Leaf351 | reverse complement strand
CTCCGCCCGCGGCGAGGGCGCGAGCGAGTTCCACGGCATCCTCCTCCGCCGAGACGGTGACCACGGGAAGGATGGTGCCGGGGATGCCCGTCATCGTCCGAGCCATCCGCCGTCGACGGGGAGCACGACGCCCGACACGTAGTCCGACGCCGCCGAGGCGAGGAACACCGTGGCGCCGCCGAGATCCTCGGCCGTGCCCCAGCGTCCCGCGGGGATGCGGGCGAGGATGCTCTCCGACCGCTCCTCGTCGGCGCGCAGCGCGGCGGTGTTGTCGGTGGCGATGTAGCCCGGCGCGATCGCGTTCACGTTGACACCCCGAGGCGCCCATTCGTTCGCGAGCGCCCGCGTCAGCCCCGCAATCCCCGACTTCGCCGCGGCGTAGCCGGGTACGTTGATGCCGCCCTGGAAGCTCAGCAGCGACGCCGTGAAGATGATCTTCCCGGTGCCGCGCTCGATCATGGCCCGGCCGGCCGCCTGGGCGAGCACGAACTGGCTGCGCAGGTCGACGTCGAGCACCTCGTCCCACCACTCGATCGGATGCTCCGCCGCCGGCGCCCGGAGGATGGTGCCGGCGTTGTTGACCAGCACGTCGACACGCTCTTCGTCGAGTGCGCCGACCAGGCGGTCGACGGCGTCACGATCGGACAGGTCGCACGCCAGGGCGCGGAACCGGCGCCCGAGGCCGCGCACGACCGATTCGACGGCACTGCCCGATTCCTCGATCTGCGAGCTCACCGCGATGATGTCCGCGCCGGCGGTCGCCAAGGCGCGGGCCATCGCGAAGCCGATCCCGCGCCGCGCCCCCGTGACGACCGCGGTACGTCCGGTGAGATCGAACGGCGAGCTCACGAGGCATCCGCCACGTCGACGAGCACCTTCATCGCGAGCCCCTGCTCGAGGTCGGCGATGGCGGCGGCGGTCTCGCTCAGCGGCACGATGCGCGTGATGAGCGCATCGGCGGGGATGTGGCCCTCGGCGAGGAGTTCGACCGCCGTCTCGAAGTCGGCGCGTTCGTACACGCGGGCGCCGACGATGGTCAGCTCCCGCCAGAACACCCGCTGCAGGTCGATCTCACGCGGCACGCCGTGGATCGCGACGACGACGAGAGTTCCCCGAACCTTCGCGAGCGCCGTCGCCCCGCGCACGGCAGCCGCCGAGCCCGAGACCTCGAAGACGACATCGGCGCCGGCGCCGCCCGTCCATTCCTCGATCCACGCGACCTGGTCCACGCTCGTCGGATCGAGGGTCGTGAATCCGAGCGAGGCGGCCTGCGCGCGACGACGCTCATCGAGCTCGACCAGCACGACCTCACCGCCGAACCGGCGCGCCACCGTCGCGATGAGCGTTCCGATCGGCCCGCCGCCGATCACGACGGCCTTGTCGCCGTGCCGCAGACCCGACCGTCGCACGTCATGCACGGCGACGGCGGTCGGCTCGACGAGTGCGGCGTGGGTGAGCGGGAGTCCGTCGGGGAGGGCGACGAGGGTCTCCGCCGGAACGTTCCAGAACTCCTGCAGCGAGCCGGGGGAGT
>NZ_LMPK01000015.1:105072-108872 GCF_001423825.1 Microbacterium sp. Leaf351 | reverse complement strand
GCGCCGATCCGCCATCCCGACACGCCCTCGCCGATGCGGGCTACCGTGCCGCTCATCTCGTGCCCGAAACTGAGAGGGGTCGTCACGCGGGAGTCCATGCTTCCGTGCACGACATGGAGGTCGGTGCCGCACAGCCCGGTGTACGCGACGGCGATCTGCACGTAGCCGCGCGGCGGCGGGGTGGGTTCGACATGGGCGACGGCGACGGTCGCGTCGCCGAGGTACTGCACTGTACGCATGGCACTCCAAAGGTATGACGTAAGACGAATGTAACAGTCGATCCGGGCCGAGAACAGGGGTTCATTGCTAATAGGTCACATGTATGATCTAATCAACTCACCCGCCGGCCAGTCCGGCCGCGAGTCGTCAACGACGTCGACCAGAAAAGGACGAGCAATGGCTCCACAGCAAAGACGCTTCACCCGCCTCTCCCGATCCGCCGCCCTCATCGCCACCGCCGCCACCGCACTGCTGGTGCTCTCCGCCTGCAGCGGATCCAGCACCGGCACGGCCACCGACAGCGGTCTCGGCTTCACGCCCGCCGACCAGGTCGCCGACAGTGCGATCACGGTGTGGGTGGATGCCGCGCGCGAGCCGGCGGTCGCCGCGTTCGAGAAGAAGTACCCGAACATCAAGGTCAACAAGGAGACCTACGACGGCAACGCCGGTGGGTCCGGGTCCTTCCAGACCAAGATCTCCCTCTTCGACCAGTCGGGGGAGGGCTGGCCCGACGTCGTCTGGTCGACCCAGACGAACGACGCCTCATGGGCATCGAAGGAGAACAACGGCCAGCAGGCCTTCGCGGCGCCCCTGAACAAGGGATGGTTCGACCAGAGCTTCCTCGACGGCTTCTCGAAGGGCGCGCTCGACCCGGTGACCGTCGACGGCACGGTGTACGGACTGCGCAACGACCTCGCACAGGTCGTCTTCTGGTACGACCAGTCGCTGTTCACCCAGTTCGGCTACCAGATCCCGCAGACGTGGGAGGACTACGCGGCCCTCAGTGACAAGCTCGCCGCCGAGCACCCGGGCTACATCCTCGGATCGGTCGGCGACTCGTTCGTCGGCACCTACGTGTACTACTACGGAGCCCAGGCGCCGATCTTCCAGTCGACCGCGTCGACCTTCTCGAGCAACTTCGACGACCCGAAGTCGCAGAAGATGACCGACCTGATCGACCACATGCTCAAGAACGGCACTCTCGTCCAGGACAGCGTCTTCAGCGCCGACTTCGTGAAGAAGTACCAGGGCAAGGTGCTCGGCATGCCCGGCCCGGTCTGGTACACCGGAGCGATCTTCCAGAGCAAGGACAGCCTGAACGTCCCCGCCGGCCAGATCGGCGCCGGAGTGCCGCTCCACTGGAACGGCGACTCGATCGGCACCGGCAACGTGGGCGGCGGCGTCTGGTACGCCTCCAGCCACACGAAGAACCTCGAGGCCGTCAAGACGTTCCTGCAGTTCGTGACGAGCGCCGACGAGTACCAGGTCGACCTCGCGCCGGGCTACCCCGCATACGCCTCGGCCGCGCAGAAGTGGATCGCCAAGCAGGCCAGCGGCGGCTACTTCGTCGGCGACTTCGAGAAGAACGTGACGGATGCCGCGGGCGAGATCTGGTCGGGCTGGGGCTACCCCAGCTTCAGCCCCGAGACCGCGTATGCGAAGGTTGTCGTCCCGGGCCTCGCCGCGGGCAAGACCCTCGCCTCCCTCACCTCCGACTGGAAGACCGAGATGGTCAACGAGGCGAAGGTCCAGGGATACACGATCCAGTGACAGCCCCGCACCGCAGCGGAAGGAACACATCATCACTGTCGACACGATGACGGCGCCCGCCGTCGGCTCCTCACGGGGTCGGCGGCGGGACGCCGCCGCGCGGAGGAACCCCACCCGCGCCCAAGCCGTCATGGGGTACGCGTTCTCGAGCGGATACAGCGTGCTGCTGCTTCTGTTCGGGGTCATCCCGGCCCTCTACGCCGTCTACCTGGCTTTCACCAAGAACGGCGCCTTCGTCGGCGTCGCCAACTTCGCGAAGGTGTTCGACGACTACCGTTTCTGGCCCGCCGTGCAGCACGTCGCGGTGTACCTCGTGATCTGGCTCGTGATGCAGACCGTGTTCGTCGTCCTTCTCGCGCTGATCGTGCACGCGATCGGGGCGCGCTGGCTCTCCTCGACGGTGCGGTTCATCTACTACATCCCCGGCGCGCTCGCCGGGGCCTCGAGCGTGATGCTGTGGCTGTTCCTGCTCGACCCGACGGTGAGCCCGGTCTCGGGCGTGCTCAACATGCTGGGCCTGCAGTCCTTCGTGCAGACGGTGTCGCTGGAGAACCTGCCCGTCGTCTTCACCGTCATCGCGTTCTGGACCGGCGCCGGCGGATGGATCGTCATCATGTACGGCGCGCTCAACAACATCCCGGTGGAGGTCATGGAGGCCGCCCGCATCGACGGCGCCGGTGCCGTCAAGACCGCCTGGTACATCCAGCTGCCCCTCATGAAGAAGTGGATCTCCTACATGGGGATCATGTCCCTCGCCGCCGGAACGCAGCTGTTCGTCGAACCCCGCGTGCTCTCGCAGGCGTCGAAGGGTGTCGTCCCGCCGGACTATTCGCTCAACCAGCTCGCCTATCTCTTCGCCTTCAAGCAGAACGACTTCAACGGCTCCGCCGCGATCTCGCTCATGCTGCTCGTCGTGGCGCTCGGACTCGCCACCTTCTTCGTCTTCCGGGGTGGTCTCTTTGAGCGTGATTGACATCGACGTGCGTGAACCGCTCACGACGACCGAGCCGCACGCCGTGCGCGGCACCGGCTTCGCCCCGGGACGCTGGGTCGGGCGGGTGCTCGCCCTCGTCGTGGCCGCGTTCTTCGTCGTGTTCTTCGCCCTGCCGCTCGTCTGGCTGCTGCTGGCCCCGACGAAGGACGCCCGGCAGTTGCTGGTCGACAACCCGTTCAGCATCGGGTCCCTCGACGCGCTCGCGACCAACTGGCACAACCTGATGACCTTCCAGAACGGCATCGTCTGGACGTGGCTCGGCAACTCGGTGCTCTACAGCGGTGTCGCCCTCGTGATCACCCTCGCCGTGAGCATCCCTGCCGGCTACGCCCTCGCGCTGACGGAGTTCCGGCTGCGCCGGGCGCTGCTCGCCGTGACCCTCGTGGTCATGCTCATCCCCAGCACCGCGCTCGTCCTCCCGGTGTTCCTCGAGCTCAGCGCGGTGAAGCTGGTCGGAACCCCCTTGGCGGTCATCCTGCCCTTCTCGTTCTTCCCGTTCGGGGTCTATCTGACGTACATCTACTTCTCGACGAGCGTCTCGCGCGACCTCCTCAACGCGGCGCGCATCGACGGTGCGGGCGAGTTCCGGGTGTTCTGGTCGGTGGCGATGCCGCTCGCGACGCCGGTGATCGCGCTCGTCGGCTTCTTCAACCTCGTCGGCAACTGGAACAACTACTTCCTGCCGTTCGTCATGGCTCCCGGCCGCAAGTCGCCCATCCAGGTGGGCCTGGCCGAACTGCTCTCGAACGTGCCGCTGTTCAACCCGACCTCGGCGGGGTCGGTGACGATCGACATGCCGACGCTCGCCCTCGCGACGCTGCTGTCCGTCGCCCCTGTGCTCATCATCTTCCTGTTCTCCCAGCGGTTCCTGGTCACGGGAATGACCGCGGGTGGCACCAAGGAGTGAGCGTGCGCCGTTTCGGCATGGTGGCCCGCACCGCCCCGGAGAGGCGTGAGGAGTACCTCGCGCTGCACCGGGCGGTGTGGCCCGGGGTGGAGGCCACCATCACGGCCTGCGGCATCCGCAACTTCACGA
>NZ_LMPK01000015.1:104619-105063 GCF_001423825.1 Microbacterium sp. Leaf351 | reverse complement strand
CCAGCGGCGGATGGCCGCCGATCCCGTCACCCAGGAATGGTGGGCGCGCACCGGGCCGTGCCAGCGTCCGTTCGACGAGTCGTCGGGCGCCGCCAACTGGGTCGAGCTCGACGAGGCGTGGCACCTCGACTGACGCCCGTCAGGACGGATCGCGCCGCGTCGGGAGGCGACGACGCTGCCAGGCGTCGACGATGTGGGAGCGCATCGCGGAAGCAGCGGCATCCGCATCGCCTGCGACGATCGCGTCGTAGATGCGGCGGTGCTCGTCGAGCGTGAGACGGAAGGCCTCGTCGGTCTGGTTCTGCACGAACCGCGAGCTGGAGCGAGCCCGCTGGAACAGGATCTGCGTGATGTTGCTGGCGAGCTGGTTGCCCGAAAGCTCCATGAGCAGGAAGTGGAAGTCGGCGTCGGCCTGCGCGTAGGCGTCGACGTCGTGGATCGACT
>NZ_LMPK01000015.1:103538-104612 GCF_001423825.1 Microbacterium sp. Leaf351 | reverse complement strand
CGCAGCGGACATCGCGCCCTCGAGGGCCGAGCGCACGACGGCGAGCTCATCGAGCACACCCAGCGAATCGTCGTTCTCGACCATCACCGACAGCACCACCGGATCGAGCACGTTCCACGAGGTGGGGGGCTGCACGGTCGTGCCGCGACCGGGCGCGACCGAGACGAGCCCCTTCTCCTCGACGCGCTTCACCGACTCGCGGATCACCGTGCGGCTGACCCCGAAGTGCTGCGCGAGGCGCTCCTCCGGGGGCAGCGTGTCGCCGGGGGCGACCTCGCCGTTGATGACGACGCCGACGAGGTCGCGCACCACGGCGACGCCCAGACGGGCCGCCGGCAGGCGCGCGGGCGCGGAGCCGAACACGCTCGACGTCGCGCCGGAGGCGGGGCGGTCGAGGGTCATGCGCCCAGTGTAGCCAGGCGCAGAATTCCGTCCACGCGACGCGGCACGCTCGTCGTGGCGTCGCGCAGCTCGATCGGCAGCAGCGCCTCCGGGGCGTCCTGCCAGGCGAAGGGGCGCAGGAACCGCCGGATCGCCGTCACGCCGACCGAGGTGTGGAGCGTGTTCGTCGCCGGCCACGGGCCACCGTGGTGCTGACCCCACGAGACGCGCACGCCCGTCGGGTAGCCGTTGAACACGAGCCGGCCGACGCGCCGGGAGAGGTCGTCGACAAGGGGGCCCGCCGCGTCGAGCTCGTCGGGCTGTGCGTGGACAGTCGCGGTGAGAGAGTCGGGCACGGCGTCCAGGG
The DNA here is from genome assembly GCF_001423825.1 of Microbacterium sp. Leaf351. Classification (NCBI taxonomy): domain Bacteria; kingdom Bacillati; phylum Actinomycetota; class Actinomycetes; order Micrococcales; family Microbacteriaceae; genus Microbacterium; species Microbacterium sp. Leaf351. The sequence continues at coordinate 103,864 of NZ_LMPK01000015.1, read as the reverse complement.
CGGCGAGCACGTCGTCGAGCGTGTCGTACCGCACCACCACGACGAGCGGGCCGAACGCCTCCTCGGTCGCCGCCGGGGTGAGTTGCGCGGCATCGATCTCCAGCACCGCCGGGGTCGCGGTGAAACCGGTGTCGCCCACCCGCGCCGGCACCAGGGCGTGCGCGCCGCCCGCGCTGACGAGCGCGTGCTCGATGCGGAACAGCGAGGCGTGGATGCCGCCGTTGAGCAGCGGCTGGGCCGCGGCATCCTTCGCGAGACGCACGATTTCGTCGACGACCGCGTCGCCGTCCCGCGGGATGAAGACGACGCCGGGCTTCGTGCACAGC
>NZ_LMPK01000015.1:98133-103499 GCF_001423825.1 Microbacterium sp. Leaf351 | reverse complement strand
GACGATCAGCGGGTTCAGGCTGCTGAGCTCGCCGTAGAACGGGATCGGGTTCTCGCGGGACTCGATGATCTCCCGCAGGACACGTCCGGTGTGGAGCGAGCCGGTGAACCCGACCGCGGCGACCCGGGGATGTGCGACGAGCGCGGCGCCGGCCTGCTGGCCGTAGACGATGCCGAGCACGCCGTCGGGCGCGCCCGCCGCACGGGCCGCCGCCTCGAGCGCCGCGAACGAGCGCGCCGAGGTGAGGGGGTGGGACGAATGCGCCTTCACGACGACGGGGTTGCCCGCCGCGAGGGCAGATGCCGTGTCGCCGCCGAGCACGGAGAACGCGAACGGGAAGTTGCTCGAGCCGAACACCGCGATCGGGCCGATCGGCACGAGCATGCGGCGGATGTCGGGACCGGGACCCATGGGCGTGTCACCCGCGTGGTCGATGACCGCCTCGAGGTAGCCGCCTTCGTCGACGGCATCGGCGAACAACCGGAACTGGAACGCCGATCGGGTCAGCTCGCCGTTCAGACGCGGCTCAGCGAGTCCGGTCTCTGCCGCCGCGATCGCGACGAGTGCGTCCCGGTCGGCCTCGATCTCGTCGGCGATGCGACGCAGCAGCGCTGCCCGGGCGGCCCGGGGCATCCGTCTGAGCTCGTCGGCGGCGGATGCCGCAGCCGTCGCGATGCGGTCGACCTGAGCATCCGAGGTGGCCTCGAGGGCCGTCGGGGACGCGACGCCGGTGCGCGGATCGGTGGAGGTCAGGGTCATCGGGATGCTCCGTCCGTCAGGAGACCGCGCCGCGCGAGCGAGGCGAACAGGTCGTGCAGGCCGAAGGCCCACGGCTCGACCGTCTCGGCATGGCGCACGCGGTTGACGAGCGTGCCGAGCGCCGGCGAGCCGATGCGCACGACGTCGTCGGGGTGGTGGGTGAATCCGAGCCCGGGGGCGTCCCGATCCTGCACCGGGGCGAACATCGTGCCGAGGTAGAGCACGAAACCGTCGGGATAGCGGTGCTTCGGACCGATCGTCTGGGCGACGAGGTCGACGGGGTCGCGGCTGATGAGAGCGAGCGGCGACTCGGCCACCATCGTGAACCCGTCGGCGCCGACGACCTCGAGCGTCACGGTCTGCGCACGCAGCGCGTCGAGGGTGAAGCGCCCGTCGAGCAGGCGTACGAACGGGCCGACGGAGGCGGATGCGTTGTTGTCCTTCGCCTGCCCGAGCAGCAGGGCGCTGCGCCCTTCGATGTCGCGCAGGTTCACGTCGTTGCCGAGCGTCGCCCCGACGATCTCTCCGCGCGAGGACACGACCAGCACCACCTCGGGCTCCGGGTTGTTCCACGCCGAGTCGCTGCGCACTCCCACATCGGTGGCGGCGCCGACCGTCGCGAGCACGGGAGCCTTGGTGAACACCTCGGCGTCCGGGCCGATGCCCACCTCGAGGTACTGGCTCCACAGTCCGCGCTCGACGAGCAGGTGCTTGAGCGCCATCGCCTCGGGCGACCCGGGGACGAGCGACTGCAGGTCGTCGCCGAGCGTGCCGAGCACCTCGTCGCGGATGTCGGCGGCGAGGTCGAGGTCGCCGTGCGCGCGCTCCTCGATGATGCGCTCGAGCATCGAGACCGGGAACGTCACCCCCGCCGCCTTGACGACGTGCAGGTCGATCGGGGAGAGGAGCCACGGATGCCGCGGGTCGCGCGCCTCGACGGGCGTGTTCGCGATCACGGCGTCCACGGAGCCGAGCCGCCGGCCGGAGGCGGCGCGCACGGCGGCCGCCGGCGTGGCGCTCTCGGTGAGCGCGCGCATCGTCGGGAAGCTCGCGCTGAGGTCGATCACGTCGTCGCCGCGCACGGCCACGACCGACGGACCTTCGGCCGCGGGGTCCCAGACCCGTCCGACCAGCAGGGCGTCGGCGGCATCTGTCGGGAGGGCGGCGGTCGCGCCGCCGTGCCACGTCGTCGTCATCCCGCTCACCGTCCTTCGAAGACGCCCGCGCGTCGCTCGGCGAACGCCGCGCGACCCTCTGCGGCATCGCGGGTCGCGAAGGTGATCGCCTGCATCTCGCGCTCGTACGCCATCGCACCGCTGCGCGGCAGGTCGGCGGCCGCGACGAGGTTCGCCTTCGCGGTCTCCACGGCGATGGGCGGGCGGGCGGCGATCGTCTGCGCCAGGCCGCGTGCCCGCGGGAGCAGGTCGTCGGGGGCGAGCACCTCCGAGACGAGCCCCCAGCGCAGCGCGGTCTCGGCGTCGATCGCGTCTCCGGTCATGAGCATCATTGCGGCGTTGCCGGGTCCGACGGCCGCCGCGAGCAGGGGCGACATCCCGCCGCCGCCGATCCAGCCGAGCTTGACCTCCGGCGCCGCGAAGCTCGCAGACGAGGACGCGAGTCGGATGTCGCAGGTCAACGCGGTCTCGAGGCCGCCCCCGAAGGCGTAGCCGTTGACCGCCGCGATGACGGGCTTGCGCACCTCTCGCAGGGCGTCGCAGTAGTCGCGGCGGTTGCGGAACGCCCAGGGGCTGGCGTACGCGTCGAGCGTGCGGATGTCGGATCCGGCGCAGAACGCCCGCTCGCCTGCGCCGGTGAGCACGACGGCGCGGACGCGGTCGCTGTCGTTGATCCAGTGCGCGGCGCGCTCGAGCTCCGCCGACATCTCCGGCGTGACGGCGTTGAGCTTCTCGGGGCGCGAGATCGTGAGCACGGCGACGCCGTCCTCGACCTCGACCACCACCTCCGCGATGCGCGAGACGAAGGTCGACTCCTCGGTCAGGGGACTCATGCGGGCATCCTCTCGGGGGTGGCTGCGGCTGCTCGGGCGGTGTGGAAGAGCTCCTCGAGCTCGTGGAGGACCGTCCCGGTCTCGATGTCGTCGGTGACGCCGGCGCGCAGCAGCGCCGATGCCGCCGACTGGAAGGGGATGTAGCCGGCGAATCGCGGCCGCACCCATGCCTGGTCGATCGTGGTGAGCGTGCTGCTGTAGAAGCCCCCGGACGCGGAGTCGACAGCTTCGTCGGTCCACGCAGCACGGGCGCTCGGCTGGCCGGCGTGCGCGGGGATGAGGCCGCGCTGCAGGTCGCTGGACATGAGTGCGCGCAGGTGGTCGATGAGCGCCGCGGACGGCGAGCATCGCCGACTGATGGCGATGCCGGTCCCGCCGAGGGTCGATCCGATCCGCGGGCCCGCGGTGGGTGGGGCGCCGAACCGCACGCCCCCCTCGCCCTGGGCGTAGGTTACGTAGCCGTACACGAGGGGGAGGTAGTCGAGGTCGTCACCGGTGCGCAGACGTTCGAGCAGGGAGATCGGGTTCTGCCCGATCGTCCCCGCGGGTGCGCTGCCGTGAAGGGCGCGCAGCACACGCAGGGCCTCGGCGCCGGTGGCGCGGGAGAGCAGGATGTCGCCGCGCGCCGGCTCCTCGCCGAGGCCGACCGCGATCGAGCACCAGCTCAGGAACGCGTGCGGGCCTGCCAGGCTCGGCGCGACGCGTGCTGTGCGCGAGGCGAGCGCCACGGCCTCGTCCCAGGTCGCCGGCGCCGCATCGAGGGCGTCAGGCCGCCACGCCGCCACCTGGGTGGCGGCGTCGAGCGGCAGCGCCCACGGGCGACCCTCGAGCACGTAGCTGGTGAAGCTCGGGCCGACCGCGGCATCCGACCATGCGGTGAGCTCGTCCGTCGAGAACAGCGCGTCCAGCGGATGCAGCGCATCATGGGCCCGCGCGTCGCCCAGGTGGGGGTGGTCGAGCACGACCAGGTCGAACTCCGCCGCGATCCGCTCGATCGGGGCGGACTCGAACCCCTCGAGCGGCTGCGCCTCCCATGTCAGCGTGTCGGGTCCGTCCGCCGAGAACGCCGCCGCGGCGGCGCGCAGCGCATCGGTGCCGCGCGGATGGTCCCAGGTGAGCCCGCGATAGTGCGTCATGACAGCGTGTCGGCCGGCGTCAGCACGGTCTCGGCGACCACGCCGCGTCCGAGCAGGTCGTCGGCGTCGAGGCCGAGCTCGTCGAGCAGCTCGCGTGTGTGCTGCCCGACGAGCGGGGCACCGCGGTCGATGCGCGGCGGTGTGGCCGAGAAGCGGTACGGAAACCCGGGGACGCTGATCGTCCCCTCGGTCGGGTGGTCGTAGGTGACGAACGTGCCGTTGTGGGCGATCTGCGGATCGGCCACGAGATCGGCATAGCCGTAGACGGGTCCTGCCCAGATACCCGCCGGGAGGAGCGTCTCCAGCCAGTGGTCGGTCGTCTTCGCGCGCAGGCGGTCGGCCGTGCGGCGGTAGAGCTCATCGCGGTGCGTCCAGCCCTCGACCTCGGGATCCATGCCGGCGAAGGTCGGTTCGTCGATCAGTCGCCCGAGCGTATCCAGGTCGGCGAAGCCCAGCGCGAGGTAGCCGTCGGCCGTGGCGAACACGCCATACGGCGCCCGGATGTACACGTGCGCGTTCGGCTCGGAGCCACGCTCCTGGGGCACACCGCCGACCGTGAACACCGACAGCTCCTGCATCTGCAGGGTCGTCAGCGCGTCGAGCATGTTGACGGTCACCAATTGGCCCTCCCCGGTGCGCTCACGGTGGAGGAGCGCCGCGAGCACGCCCTCGAACGCCGTCGAGGCGGTGACCGCATCGGCGAGGTACTGGCCGGCGGGCGACGGAGGCTCCCCGGCGCGGCCGGCCGAGAGCATCGCCCCCGACATCGCCTGCACGAGAAGGTCCTGCCCGGGGCGCGTCGCGTACGGGCCCGTCTCGCCGTAGCCCGAGATCGAGACGTAGACGATCGACGGATTGACCGCGCGCACGCTCTCGTAGTCGAGGCCCAGGCGGGCCGCCACTCCCGGACGGTAGTTCTGCAGGAACACATCGGCGGTCGCCAGCAGCGCGCGCACCGCCGCCGCGCCCTCGACCGACTTCAGGTCGATCGCGAGAGAGCGCTTGTTGCGGTTCAGCGACAGGAACGACACGTTGATGCGGTTTCCCCGAGCGCCGCCGGCGGACGCGAAACGCTGCCACTCGCCGGCGGTCGGCTCGACCTTGATGACGTCGGCACCGAGATCGCCGAGGCGCTGGGCGGCGAACGGCCCCGCCATCGCGATCGAGCAGTCGATGACGCGGTAGCCCGAGAGCACCCCGCGCGGTTCGTCGTGATCAGTCATGGATCCGGACCTCCCGTCCGTCGTCGGCGGATGAGCGCAGGAGCGCCTCGATGAGCTCCACGGATCGGGCCGCGACATCCGCCGTGCTGTTGTTGTCGGTGTGCGCTCCGGTGATCAGGTCGATGAACCTCGCCGGCGGCACCAGGCACTCGTACTCACCCTCACCCGGCGGGATAACGAGCTCCTCGTGTCCGCCGTCGTAACGGCTGAGGCGCACTCGTTCGCGCTCGACGTCGATCA
>NZ_LMPK01000015.1:92661-98093 GCF_001423825.1 Microbacterium sp. Leaf351 | reverse complement strand
CCGCCGCGTCGAAGAGGTCGACGGCGGAGCCGGCGTGCGCCGTGCGTCCGGCGACGGTCCGGGCGCGCAGCCCGGTCAGCCAGAAGAGCAGCGCGGACGAGTGCGTGACCTGACCGTGGGCATACCCGCCGCCGTGCGCGGGTGAGGCCCAGGTGCTCTGCTGGGGCGCGGTGGCCGACTCCCAGCGCTCGAGCATGTGGGTCGGGTCGCCGCCGAACAGACCTCGCGTCGGCGAGGCCATGTGGCACAGGGCGTACTGGATCTCCCCGATCGCCCCCTCGTCCAGCAGGCGCTTCGCGGCGACGGTGAACGGCTTGTAGTTCCAGCCGTAGGGGACGAGCAGGTGCACTCCCGCCGTCTCCGCACGCCGGGCGAGGTCCCAGGCTTGCCCGGCGTGCAGCGTCATCGGCTTCTCGCACAGCACGTGCAGTCCGCGATCGAGGGCGGCGACCGCCGCGGGGTAGTGCAGGTCGTGCGGGGTCGTGATGACGACCGCGTCGAGGCCCGCATCGAGCAGCTCGTCGATGTCGTGCGTGGCCATGCCGAAGCCGAACCGGTCACGCACGGCGAACACGTCGTCGCCCAGACCGCAGACGCCCACGAGCTCGACGTCCTCCCGCGCCTGGAAGATCGGGAAGTGGTTGCTGGTCGCCCACCATCCGGCACCGATCGCGCCGAGGCGCACGCGGCTCACGCGGCGCTCCGCAGCCACGTGCGGCGCTCGCCGCGGGCGGACTGCCGCACGAGCCCGCGCTGCTGCATCCGCTCGAGGTTTCCCGTCACCGGGAAGACGAGGTAGTCGGCGGCGGCGTCCGGCCACGTCCCGACCTCGGCGGCGATGAGACGCACGATCTCGAGCGTCGTGAGGTCCTCGGTGGTGCTCAGCACACGCGAGATCGCCGCGTCGAGCACGTCGACGTACTGCTCGGATGCCGCCAGGAACCCTTCGACCTCGGTGCCTTCGTAGAGCGGGTAGTGCGCCGTGAGGAGCAGGTCTGCCCCGTGCGTGCGAAAGCCGGCCAGCGTGCGCAGGTAGTCGTCGGTATCGCGGTAGGTCGGGGGGAACGCGGCGCTCCCGTCGGCGTAGGGCACCGTCGTGCCGAGTGTCGCATCGGAGATGAGGAGCGCACGCGAGCGATCGTCCCAGAGCGCGAGATGACCGGGGCTGTGGCCGGGCGCGGCGAGGACGACGATGCGGCGGTCGCCGAGGTCGAACGTCTCGCCTCCGGTGAGAGGCGTCACATCGTCGACGAGGCCCGTGACCGCGCGGATGTGGGCGGTGGTCTCGGCCGGGTCGTCGAAGCCGTCCGAGACGCGGAACTCGCCGTAGCGCTCGGCGATCAGGCGATCGAGGTCGGTCACGAGCGGAAGGTCGTCGGCGCCGGCGAACAGGGCGACGTGCGGCACCGCCTCGCGAAGGGCGGCGTTGCCGCCGGTGTGATCGAAATCGCAGTGGGAGTTGATCGCCCAGCGGATGCGCGCCGGATCGATTCCGGCGTCGGCGAGATAGGGGAGGAGCGTGCCCGTGACGCTGTCGGCGACGCCGGTGTCCCACAGGAGGATCCCTTCGGGGCCCTCGAGCAGGTAGAGCGCGACGACGCGCTCGCCGAGGGGTGCGACCACGCGGTGGAGTCCCTCACGGAGCAGCACCTCAGACCTCCCGATCGTGCGGGGCGTCGTCGGCGACGAGACGCAGTCCGGTGCGGCGGGAGCGCACGTGGGGTCCTTCGGGAACGGTCCAGCTGCCGTTGCGTCGCTCGGTCGCGATGGCGTCCTCATCGACCGTGATGCCGTGTCCGGGGGTGTCGCCGAGGACGATCCCGCCGTCGGCGATCTCGCGGTCGATCGCGAGGCCGAACGGCATGCCGAGGTCCTGCACCTCGGCGGCGAGATGATTGGGCACACCCGCGGCGGCGTGCGCCACCGCCTCGTTGGCGGTGAGGCCGACCGGGCTGATCGGCAGGTCCCGGGCATGGGCGGCGTGGGCGACGCGCAGGAAGTGGGTGATGCCCCAGACGCATCCCGACTGCACGATGTCGACGGCGCCGTGGTCGAACAGCGCACGGTACTGCTCGAGTCCGGTCAGGTTCTCGCCGGTCGCCACAGCCGCGCGGATCGACCGCGTGAGGCGGGCGTGGCCCGCGGCATCCCACCGGCGCAGCGGCTCTTCGATCCAGGTCAGGTCGTGGTGCTCCTCGACCGCGCTGACATAGCGCACGGCCTGCTTGAGGTTCCACGACTCGTTCGCGTCGAGCATGAGCGCGGGCCGCGAGGTGTTGCGGCGCAGGGCGTCGGAGACGATGCCGAGGCGCCGGATGTCGACATCCGCGTCACGCCCGCCCTTGAGCTTCCCGCTCGTGAAGCCGCGATCGGCCATGGCCGAGTAGAACGTCGCGAGGGACTCGTCGTCGAGGGCGATGTCGAGGCCGGACGCATAGCCGGCGACGAAGCGGTCGCGTCCGCCGATGAGGCGCCACAGCGGCTCCCCGGCGGCCTTCGCCTTGAGGTCCCACAGTGCCATGTCGAAGGTGCCGATCCCGCCGAAGGTCGCCCCGCCGTGACCGTCCTTGAACACGCGGGCGAGCATGCGGTCGTAGAGCGCGCCGACGGCCCGGGGGTCCTCGCCCTCGAGGGCGGGGAAGAGCCGATCGAGATCGTGGTCGGAGCCGGTGCCGATTCCGGTGAGCCCGGCGTCGGTCTCGAGCAGCACGACGGGCACGTCGGTGATGCCCGAGGCGATGTGCCCATTGACGTCGCCGATGGGGCGGCCCCAGTCTCGGTGGGTGCGCAGCACGCGGTATCCGGTGATCTTCATGTCGTCCTTGATCGAGAAGCTCCTGCACGAGTCGTGCTGGAAAGAGCATACATCACATGTTAGAACTGTAGGGAAGAGAGAGGCTTGATGATGAGCACCCGACCCTCGCCCCGTGGCGTCCGGCTCACCGACGTCGGATTCGGCGCCGCGCAGCTGGGAAACCTCGGCCGCGTGACGACCGACGACGAGGCGGCGGGCGCGGTCGAGGAGGCCTGGCGCCGCGGCATCCGGTACTTCGACACCGCGCCGCACTACGGACTCGGCCTCTCCGAACGTCGCCTCGGCGCCGCCCTCGCCGCCCGTCCGCGCGACGAGTACGTCATCTCCACCAAGGTGGGCCGGCTGCTCGAGCCGAACGAGCCTCCCCACGGCACCGACGACGGGTTCGTCGTGCCCGCCACCCACCGACGCGTCTTCGACTTCAGCCGCGACGCGATCCTGCGCTCGGTCGACGAGAGCCTCGCCCGGCTCGGTCTCGACCGCGTCGACATCCTCTATCTGCACGACCCCGACCACGAGTGGGAGGCCGCCTCGACGACGGGCGTGGACACCCTCATCGAGCTGCGCGACCAGGGCGTGACGAGGGCGATCGGCGCCGGGATGAACCAGTCGGCGATGCTCGCGCGGTTCGTCCGCGAGTGCGATGTCGACGTCGTCATGCTCGCCGGGCGCTACACCCTGCTGGAGCAGGGGGCCGCCGAGGACCTCCTGCCCGCCGCGCTCGATCGGGGCGTCGCCGTGATCGCCGCGGCGGTCTACAACTCCGGTCTGCTCAGCGCCGATCGCCCCGCCGCCGGCCTCACCTACGACTACCTGCCCGCGCCGGAGTCTCTCATCGAGCGCGTCACCCGCATCGCCGAGGTGTGCGAGCGTCACGGCGTGCGCCTCCCGGAGGCGGCCGTGCAGTTCCCGCTGCGGCACCCCGCGACCGCGTCGGTCGTCGTCGGCATGCGCACGGCCGATCAGGTCGACTCGACCCTCGACCGTCTCGCCGCACGCATCCCCGTCGCGCTCTGGGACGACCTGCGCGCCACCGGCCTCCTCGTCGCCGACGACGCGATCGACACGGTGGCGCCGTGATCATCGACGCCCACCAGCACATCTGGACGCGCACCGTCGCCGACTACGACTGGCTGACCCCCGCGGCGGGCGTGCTCTACCGGGACTTCACGATGGCGGATGTCGCGGCCGACCGCCGTGCCGCCGGCGTCGCCGGGGTCGTGCTCGTGCAGGCCGCGGACGACGCGCGCGACACCGCCCACATGCAGCGGGCCGCGGATGCCGATCCGGCCGTTGTCGCCATCGTCGCCTGGGTGCCCCTCGACGCCCCGGCCGCCACGGCCCGCGCCCTCGAGCGGCTGCGGGAGGACGACCGGATCGTCGGTGTGCGCGCGCTCATCCATGAGCGCGACGATCCGGACTGGATCCTGCGCGACGACGTGGCCGCGGGTCTCGCGCAGGTCGCCGCCGCAGGCCTCGCGTTCGACTACGTGACGGCGTCACCGGCCGCGCTCGCGCACCTCCCGCGTCTCGGGGAGCGCCATCCCGACCTGCGGCTGATCATCGACCACCTCGGCAAGCCGCCCGTGGGAGGCGGCGGCGACACCGCGCTCTGGCGGCGCCTGCTCGCCGCGGCCGCGGAGAACCCCCGTGTGCACGCGAAGGTCTCCGGACTGTACCCCGCCGTCACTCCCGCCGACTGGGCGGCAGGGGACATCCGCCCCCTGCTGGATGCCGCGCGTGAGCTGTTCGGCGCGGACCGGCTGCTGGCCGGCAGCGACTGGCCGATCTCCCTCATCGCCGGCGGATATGCCCGCACCTGGGAGGGCATCCAGCGGGCCAGCGACACCTGGAGCGCCGACGAGCGCTCCCGCCTGCTCGGCGGTACGGCCGCCGAGTGCTATCGGATCGACCCTGGGCGTCTGGCCCGGGCGAAGGAGGACCTGTGACCGAGTTCATGCGCATCGGGGCGCCCGGTGCCGAGATCCCCGTGCTCCGGCACGAGGGGGCGCACTACGACCTGCGCCCGCTCACGCACGACATCGACGGCGCGTTCCTCGCCGCCGACGGGCTGCGGCGAGCCCGCGACGCCGCGCGCGGCGGCGGACTCGAGCGCATCGATCTGACGGGTGCGCGCATCGGAGCCCCGGTCGCGACCCCCGGGAAGGTCGTGTGCATCGGGCTCAACTACCGCGACCACGCCGAGGAGACCGGCGCCGCGATCCCGCAGGAGCCCGTCGTGTTCATGAAGGACCCGGGCACCGTCGTCGGCCCGTTCGACGAGGTCCTGATCCCCCGCGGGTCGCGCAAGACCGACTGGGAGGTCGAGCTCGCCGTCGTCATCGGCACGACCGCGCGTTACCTCGCGAGCGACGAGGAGGCGGCGGCATCCATCGCCGGCTACGCGATCTCGAACGACGTGTCCGAGCGCGAGTTCCAGCTCGAGCGCGGGGGACAGTGGGACAAGGGGAAGAGCTGCGAGAGCTTCAACCCACTCGGTCCGTGGCTGGTGCCCGCCGATGAGGTAGCGGACCCGCAGGACCTCGGGATGCGGCTGTCGGTCAACGGAGAGCAGCGCCAGAACGGGTCGACCTCGACGATGATCTTCGGCGTGCTC
>NZ_LMPK01000015.1:84623-92634 GCF_001423825.1 Microbacterium sp. Leaf351 | reverse complement strand
GGCACTGGGCATGCCCACCCCGGTCTACCTCGCCCCCGGCGATCGGGTCGAGCTCAGCATCGACGGTCTGGGCACGGCGCGCCAGCTGTGCGTGGCGGCATGAGCGCCGGCGCCTGGCGGGGTGTGCGCGCGATCGTCACCGGCGGCGCCTCGGGTATCGGACGCGCCACCGTCGAGGCCCTGCAGGACGCCGGCGCCACGGTCGGCGTGCTCGACCTCGCCGTCGACGACCTGCCGGGCGCGGCGATCGGCGCATCCGCCGACCTGCGCTCGCGGACATCGGTCGCCGCGGCCATCGATGCGCTCGCCACGACGCTCGGCGGAGTGGACGTGCTCGTCAACAACGCGGGGATCAGCGCGATCGGCACGGTCGAGGAGAACGACGACGACGAATGGGCGCGCGTGCTCGACGTGAACGTCATCGGCATGGCGCGCGCGTCGGCCGCCGCGCTGCCGTGGCTGCGGCGCTCGGAGCGCGCGGCGATCGTGAACGTGTGCTCGATCGCCGCGCGCAACGGCCTGCCTCAGCGCGCGCTCTACAGCGCTTCGAAAGGCGCGGTGTACGCGCTCACCCTGGCGATGGCGACCGACCACGTCCGCGAGGGGGTGCGCGTCAACTGCGTGTGCCCCGGCACCGTCGCCACGCCGTTTGTCGATCGGATGCTGCAGAACTTCCCCGACCCCGTCGCCGAGCGGGCCGCCCTCGACGCACGCCAGGCCACCGGTCGCATGGTCACGCCCGCCGAGGTCGCCGCGGCGATCCTCTACCTCGCCCACCCGGCGTCCGGGTCGACGACCGGCACGGCGCTCGACGTCGACGGCGGCGTCACCCACCTGCGTATGCGGCCGACCCCCTGAGCGCCGGGCACGTCTCACCGGGTGCGCTAACGTGACGGCGTGACATCCGCCGCCCGCGCCCTGCCCGCGCGACGTCTGCCGGCACTGCTCACGCTGCTGCGACTGGGGCTTGCGACCGTCGTGATCGGGGTCGCCACGGGCCTTGCCGTCCTGCTGCTGGTGTGGATCGTGCACTCGATCGAGCATCTCGTGTGGGGGCACGAGGAGGGGCCGTTCCTCGACGGCATCGCCTACCCGAGCGTGTGGTGGCTGCCGCTCGTCAGCGTCACCGCCGCGGGCGTGATCGCCGCCACCGGCTGGTACCTGGTGCGACGTTTCGGTCGCCGCATCGCCAGCGTCGAGGAGGGCGTCGCCGGCACGCCCATGCCGTGGTGGGAGACGCTCATCGACACGGTGCTGCAGGTGGCATCCGTGGGTCTCGGTGCCTCCATCGGCAAGGAGGTCGCCCCGCGCGAGCTCTCGGCCATGGCGGGCTCGAAGATCGTGCGGTGGTTCGGACTCGACGCCCGCTGGCGCCGCATCCTCATCGCCTCCGCCGCCGGCGCGGGCCTCGCCGCCGTCTACAACGTGCCGCTCGGCGGTGCGCTGTTCGCGGTCGAGATCCTGCTGGCCCAGTTCAGCATCGGTGCGGCGGTGACAGCCCTCTCGGTCAGCGCCATCGCGACGCTCGTCGCGCGCCCGCTCGTGCCCGACGAGTCGCTCTACCACGTGGCATCCGTCGAGGTGAATGCGTCCCTCATCGTCGCCGCGATCATCATCGGCCCCCTCATGGGTCTCGGTGCCACCGGGTTCGCCGCGACCACCAAGCGGCTCTCCGGGCTGCGGCCCACCGGTTGGAGGCTGCTCGTCGCGCTTCCGGTCGTCTTCGCCGCCGTCGGTGCCGTCGGCATCGTGTTCCCGCTGATACTCGGCAACGGGCGTGCGCTCGCGACCGCCGGCTTCGACCTGTCGCAGCCCGCACTGCTGCTGCTCGTGCTCGCCGTGCTCAAGTACGTCGCCACCTCGATCTCGCTGGGCTCGGGCGCGATCGGCGGCACCCTGCAGCCCTCCGTCGCGATCGGTGCGGCGCTCGGAGCGGCGGCCGCGGCCGGATGGGCGTTCATCTGGCCGGGCGCCGACGGCACGGCGCTCGCGATCGTCGCGGCGGCCGCCTTCCTCGCCTCCAACATGCGGGCCCCCTTCACGGCGATCGCGCTGATCGTCGGCTTCACCGGAACCGGGTTCGACCTGCTCGTGCCGATCTTCCTCGCGGTCGCCGGCTCGCTCGCGGCATCCCGTCTCGTCGGCCGTGGCGCCCTCGGCCGCTTCGCGCCGATCGACCCCGGCCGCGAGTAGCGCCGGCGGGGCGGTTAGGCTCCGAAGGATGTCGCTCCCCGCCGCCCCCGCCTCCCGCTCGCGCCGCCTCGTGCTCGCGTGCATCGGCATCGGGCTCCTCTCGGGCTTCCTCTCGGGCCTGTTCGGCGTCGGCGGCGGCACGGTCATCGTGCCCCTGCTCGTGCTGCTGCTCGGCTTCGACCAGCGGCGCGCCGCCGGCACCTCGCTCGCGGCCATCGTGCCGACCTCTGCCGTCGGGGTGATCTCCTACGCGGTGCACGGATCGGTCGCGTGGATCCCCGCGCTGCTGCTCGCCGCGGGCGCTGTCGTGGGCGCCCAGATCGGCACCTGGCTGCTGCCGAAGGTGTCGCGGAACGCGTTGCGCTGGGGTTTCGTGGCGTTCCTCGCGGTCGTCGTCGTGAGCCTCTTCCTCGTCATCCCCTCCCGCGGCGAGCCCTTCGACGTCGCGTGGTACACCGCGATCGCCCTCGTCGCCCTGGGCGTCGTCACCGGCGTCGTCTCGGGCCTCATCGGGGTCGGCGGCGGTATCGTCGTCACCCCGGTGCTCATGCTCGCGTTCGGCGCGAGCGACCTGATCGCCAAGGGCACGTCGCTGCTCATGATGATCCCGACGGCGATCTCGGGCACCGTCGGCAACCTCCGCCGCCACAACGTCGACCTCGCCGCAGGCCTGATCATCGGCATCGCCGCGTGCGCCACCACCGCCCTCGGGGCGTGGGTCGCGACGATCGTCGATCCCTTCGTCGGCAACGTGCTGCTCGCCGCCTACCTCGTCTTCATCGCGGTGCAGATGGCGCGCAAGGCGCTCACGGCGCGCCGGGCGCGCTGACGCCGGAGGCGCACCCCCGACGCGCCCCGACGTCCACGGTGCGCACCTCCAGCGTCCTCCCGGGCGCGGCCGGGCCCCCTCGGTAGGATGATCGGGTGCCCGTGAACACCGAGCTCGTCGGCCGCGTCTTCCCGCCGACCGCCCCGTACATCGTCGGCCGTGAGAAGGTGCGCGAGTTCGCGCGCGCCGTCTTCGCCACCGACCCCCAGCACGTCGACCCGGCTGCCGCCCAGGCGCTCGGCTACGCCGACGTGGTCGCCCCGCCGACCTTCGCGATGGTCATCCAGGACCTCACCCTGCAGCAGCTGCTCGCCGAGCCCGACTCGGGCATCGTGCTCGAGCGCCTCATCCACGCCGAGCAGCGCTTCCGCTACACACGGCCTATCGTCGCCGGCGACGAGCTCGTCGGCACGCTGTCGGTCACGGGCGTCCGCGCCGTCGGCAAGGGTGCGATGGTGACCAGCGAGGCCGAGGTCACGGATGCCTCGGGCGCACACGTCGTGACCGCGACATCCATCCTTCTCGTGGGAGGCGACGAATGACCGACCTGCAGATCGGCGACGTCGTCGCGGAGCGCGACGTGCACCTGACCCGCGAGGCGCTCGTGCGCTACGCGGGCGCGTCGGGAGATTTCAACCCCATCCACTATCGCGACGACATCGCCCAGCGCGTGGGTCTTCCCGGCGTCCTCGCACACGGCATGCTCACGATGGGCCTCGCTGTCGAGACCGTCGTGCCGTGGCTCGGTGACGCCGGACGCATCCTCGAGTACGGGGTGCGTTTCACCCGGCCCGTGCTGGTTGACGCGGAGGACGGTGCCGATGTGCACGTCGTGGCGGCCGTCGGCGCCGTCAGCGACGGGGAGGCCCGCATCGACCTCACCGTGACCTTCGGCGAGACGACCGTGCTGGGCAAGGCCCAGGTGCGGGTGCGCACCGCCTGACCCATGCCCGAGATCGACCCGCTGCCGCTCGCGCAGCTCACGACCCTCCGCACCGGTGGCGCCCCCGAGCGCATGATCGACGCGCTCACCCGCGACGAGCTCGTGACGGTGCTGCGCGACGTCTGGGCGAGCGGCGACGACTGGCTCGTGCTGGGCGGCGGCTCGAACCTGCTCGTCGGGGACGAGCCATTCGAGGGAACGGTCGTGCGGGTGCGCTCAGCGGGCGTCGAGCGGCTCGCAGCCCCGGAACCGGGCATCGCACGACTGCGGGTGCAGGCGGGTCACGCCTGGGACGATCTGGTCGCACAGAGCGTCGCGTGGGGGCTGTCGGGCATCGAGGGCATGTCGGGCATCCCGGGAACCGTGGGCGCCGCGCCGGTGCAGAACGTCGGCGCGTACGGGCAGGAGATCGCCGACACGCTCGTCGCCGTCGAGCTGATCGACGAGACGACCGGCGAGGTCGTGGAAGTGCCCGCGGGCGAGCTGGGCCTCGGTTTCCGCACGTCGGTGCTCAAGCACCACTACGGATCGGTGCCCGCCCGGCGTGCCGTCATCCTCACCGTCACCCTCGACCTCGCGGAGATCGGCACCGCCCCGCGCCCGCTGACCTCCGACCGGCTGCGCCAGGCGCTGCCGGTCGCGGCGGGCGCCGAGCTCTCGCTCGCGGAGGTGCGCGATCTGGTGCTGCAGACCCGGCGTGCGAAGGGGATGGTGCTCGATGAGGCCGACCCCGACACGCGCAGCGCCGGGTCGTTCTTCCAGAACCCGATCGTGTCCGAGCAGTTCGCCCGCAGCCTTCCCGATGCCTGCCCGCGGTGGCCGATGGAGTCGACCCGCGAGCCCGTCATCGTCATTCCGTTGGCGGCATACGACGGGTACGTCCCCCGCGCGGCGCCCCGCAACGTGCAGTACAAGCTGAGCGCCGCGTGGCTGATCGAGAACGCCGGCATCCGCAAGGGGATGCGGCTGGGCCGCTCCCGCGCCTTCGTCTCGTCGAAACACGCCCTCGCCCTGACGAACCGCGAGGACGGCACGGCCGCCGAGGTCGCCGAGCTGGCCCGGTTCGTGCAGCAGCGGGTCGCGGCCGACTTCGGCATCGAGCTGCAGCCCGAGCCCGTGCTCGTCGGGGTGGAGCTGTGAGCGCGCGGCGCCGTGCCGCGGCGATCGCGACCCTCGCCCTCGCGATCGTGCTGTCGGGGTGCACCGGCGATGCGCTCGGACCCGCGACTCCCTCGCCGTCGGCGACGCCGCCCGCCCAGCCCGCGACGCCGGTGACCGCTGCCGAGCTGCCGTCGTACACGGCGGTCGCGCGGCTCAGTGGCGCCCTGGACTGCACCGGAACCCTGATCTCGATCCCGACATCGGCGACGGATGCCGCATCCGCTCCGGCATACGTGCTGACCACCGGTCGCTGCGCGGGCCTCGACGCCCAGAGCGAGGCGAACGAGACGATCGTCGACCAGCCCGGTCGCGGCACGGCCCGCTTCCTCGACATCACCGGCGCCTCGAGCGATGCGATCGTGACGTCGAACATCGCGCGCGTCGAGTACGCCACGCGCCGAGGTGACGACATCGCCGTGCTCCGCCTCGACGCCTCGCTGGCCGATCTGGCCGCGAAGGGTGTGACACCCCTCACCGTCTCCTCGACAGTGCCCGACCAGGGCATCGCCGTCACGAACGTGGCGGTGCCCACGGAGGACCTCCCCGAGGCGGATCGCGTGATGCGCAAGGGCGAGTGCACGATCGGTGCGACGCGCACCGTGCTCGAGTACAAGTGGCTGTGGTTCGGTGCGCTCTCGACGCCGTGTCCCGGCGTGATCGGCGGAACCGCCGGCGCCCCGCTCATCGCCGACGGCCAGGTGGTCGGCATGATCGGCACGACGAACGTGGGCGTGCCGACCGGCCGCGGATCCTCCTGCTACGTCGGGCGACCCTGCGAGGTCGGCTCCGACGGTGCCACGTTCGTCGCCGACTCCAGCTACAGCATGCCCGTGGCATCCGTGTCCGGCTGCTTCGCGACCGGGCGGTTCGCGCTCGGCTCGGGGTGCGGTCTCTCCGACGCGCAGTGGAGCATCGACGGCGGCGGCATCTTCGGCGGCGACGGGCAGGACGGCACCGGACGAACCCCGTCCCTCACCCTCCAGGCCGCGACGACGGCAGGACTCGAGGTGCAGCTGAACGTGCCGATCGCGGATGCCGCGACGTGCACTGATGCATCGACGTACGACGCCGGGCGGCGCTACATCCTCGATCCCGGCGATGAGCGCGTCGTGCCGGTGGCACTGCCGACGACCAACTCGTTCGTGGTGGCGTGCATCGCGGTGCCGGGGGATGAGGCGAACGCCGCCCGCATCGTGTTCTCGATCGACACCGTCGCCCCCACCGACGGCCCCGAGCTCACGGTGCAGCGCTTCGCCGATGGCGGGGTGCTCGTGGAGCCGGTCTTCGACCTGCCCGACATGTCGAGCGTCTGGGTGAAGTTCGGCGACCCGTCCGAGACGGTCTGTGCGGATCCGACCGGCTACTCCGAGGCCTACCGTCAGCCGTTCCTGTACGAGCGCGGCGCGCTGCCGCTGCGGTTCTGTGCCTACGGCTTCGACGTGGCGGGCAACAAGTCGCCCGTCGTCGACCACATCATCGATCCGGCGACGCCGACGCCGACGCCGGGCGCGACGATCCGCTGACGCGCCCCGCAACGACCGCGGTCAGGCCGCGACCTCGGTTCTGCCGCGGTCGGTCAGGCTGCGACCCCGGTCAGGCGGCGCCGAAAAGGCGCTGCAGGCGGTGCACGCCCTCGAGCAGCGCGTCGTCGCCGAGCGCGTACGACAGCCGCAGGTAGCCGCTCGGGCCGAACGCCTCACCGGGGACCACGGCGACCTCGGCCTGCTCGAGGATGAGGTCGGCGAGCTCGAGCGATGAGGTGGGCGTGACGCCGCCCCACTCGCGGCCGAGCAGCCCTGTGACATCCGGGTAGACGTAGAACGCGCCGAGCGGGTTCGGCACCGTGACGCCCGGGATCTTCGCGAGCTCGGCGACCATGAGGCGCCGGCGTCGGTCGAAGGCCTGCCGGAACTCCTCGGCCTCGGTCTGGGGGCCGGTCAGCGCGGCGAGCGCCGCCCGCTGGGCGATGTTGTTGACGTTGCTCGACAGATGCGACTGCAGGTTGGCGGCGAGCGTGATGGCGTCCTTCGGGCCGACCATCCAGCCCACGCGCCATCCGGTCATGGCGTAGGTCTTCGCGACGCCGTTGACGAGGATGGTCTGGCCGGCGACCTCGGGAACCACCTCGACGACGGATGCCGCGCGCGCGCCCTCGTAGACGAGGTTCTGGTAGATCTCGTCGGAGATGATCCAGATGCCGTGCTCGAGGGCCCACTCGGCGATCGCGCGGGTCTCGTCGGGGGTGTACACGGAGCCGGTGGGGTTCGACGGCGACACGAAGACGAGCACGGTGGTGCGCGCGGTGCGGGCCGCCTCGAGCTGCTCGACGGTCACCTTGTAGTCCTGGTCGGCGCCGGCGAACACCTCGACGGGGATCCCGTCGGCGAGACGGATGGCCTCGGGGTAGGTGGTCCAGTAGGGCGCCGGCAGCAGCACCTCGTCGCCGGGGTTCACGACCGCCTGGAAGGCCTGGTACACCGATTGCTTGCCGCCGTTGGTGACGATGATCTGCGACGGGTCCACCTCGAGACCGGAGTCGCGCAGGGTCTTCGCGGCGATCGCCTCGCGGAGCACCGGGAGGCCGACCGCGGGGGTGTAGCGGAAGTTCGCGGGGTCTTCGAGTGCGTGGGCCGCGGCATCCACGATGAACGACGGCGTCGCGAAGTCGGGCTCTCCGGCCGCGTAGGAGATCACCGGGCGGCCGGCGGCCTGAAGGGCCTTGGCCTTGGCGTCGACCTTCAGCGTGGCGGACTCGGCGATGGCGGAGAGCTTGCGGGACAGCGGAGCGCGTTCAGACACGCTCTCGAGCGTAGTCGCCCGACGGGTCTCGCACCCGGGCGTGTCGCGTGCTCAGCGCGCGTCGACCGTGCTCGGAGCGAGCGAGC
>NZ_LMPK01000015.1:78474-84576 GCF_001423825.1 Microbacterium sp. Leaf351 | reverse complement strand
GGGGGAGCAGATCGATCTTGTTGACGACCACGACGTCGACCGAGCGGAACATGACGGGGTACTTCAGCGGCTTGTCCTCACCCTCGGTCACGCTCGCGACCATGGCGCGATGGTGTGCGCCGGTGTCGAACTCCGCGGGGCAGACGAGGTTGCCGACGTTCTCGATCAGCACCACGTCGAGGGCGTCGAGGTCGAGGCCGTGCAGCGCCCGGTGCACCATGGGGGCGTCGAGGTGGCATTCTCCGCCGAAGCCGTTGCCGGTGTTCAGCAGCGAGATCTGGGCGCCGTGGCCGTCGAGGCGGTCGGCGTCGAGCGAGGTCTCGATGTCGCCCTCGACGATGCCGAACCGCACGTGCGCGCCGAGGTCGGCGAGGGTGCGCTCGAGCAGCGCGGTCTTGCCCGCGCCGGGGGAGGACATCACGTTGACGGCGACGACGCCCGCGCCGTCGAGGGCGGCGCGGTTGCGGGCGGCGGCGGCGTCGTTCTCGTCGAAGATGCGCTCGAGCACCTCGATGCGCTCGCTGCCGGTCTCGTAGCCGGAGTGGTCGCCGATGTGATCGTGGTCGTGGTCGCCGTGCGCGTGGTCATGCACGTCGCCATGCGTGTGCTCGTGGTCGTGGCTGTGCACGGTGCCATCGTCGTGGCGGTGGAATCTACCCATCTCGGTCGTACCCCTCTGTCGTGGCGACATCCATCGATCGCACCAGGAACTCCTCACCCGAGCGCACGGCCACATCGTTCGTGCCGCACGCGCTGCACACGATGATCGGGAGGCCCGTGAGCGTCGTCTCGGCCCCACAGCGCCGGCAGTCGAGCACGGCGGGGATGGATGTCACATCCAGCCGCGAGCCCGCCAGCTGAGGGGTCTGCTCGCAGACGACTCCCCAGCAGTAGACGAGTGTCTCGGGCACGACCTGACGAAGGTGCCCGACGTCGAGCTGCACGCGTTCGACCCGCCTCCCGCCGGCGGCGCGCGTGGCGATGCCGGCGATCGACCGGCACAGCGACAGCTCGTGCATCGGCGGCCCTCCCTCGGGTGCGCGGCGGATGCCGCGTGCTGGTCACCCTAGGACGCCCACCGCGGCAGCGGGAGAGGCGATCGCCGTGAGAATCCCCAGCGCGACACGGGCGCCGGGGCGGTCGCCGAGCCCGCTCAGCCCCGGTGCAGTGTCTCGGCGGGCGTCTCGCCGAACTCCTCGCGGTACCAGCCGGCGAAGCGGCCGCCGTGACCGAAGCCCCACCGCTCGGCGACGCCGGCGACGCTCGTACCGCGGCGTGCGTCGCCCGCGAGCAGGTCGGCGCGCACCCGCAGCAGGCGCTGCCGCCGCACGTAGGCGCCGGGTGTCGTGCCCAGTCGCGCCCGGAAGGTCTGCTGAACGTGGCGAGCGGACGCGTGCACCGCCGCGGCGAGATCGTCGATCGAGAACGGCTCGGCGAGATGCCGCTCGATGTGGTCGAGGGCGTCCTGCATGAGCGCCGTGCCGGAGGTGGGAGCCTGCAGCAGGGGCGAGTGGTTCGAGGGCTGCAGCAGCAGGAGCGACGAGACGAGCAGGTCCTCGATGCTCTGGCGGCCGAGAGGCGCCTGCAGCAGCGAGGCATCCATCATCGACTCGGTGCTGAGCAGCTGCACAGCGATGCTCCACCGGATGGTCTCGGGCCCGGAGAGATCGAACAGCGGCGCGAAGCGCACCGGCTCGTCGAGGCGGCGGCCGAGCATGCGGGCCAGCGCATCCTCGACCGCGCGGCGCTCCACGCGCACCAGCAGCCGCGGCGACTCGGGTGCGAGCTCGAGGCGCACCGGCATGCCGGGGGACACGACGACCGCCTGCACCGACGACGTCGTGAGCTCGTTCCCGGCGACACGGGTCGTCGAGGTGCGCGCCTGGTTCATATGCACGGTCACCGCGTCGGCGCTCGCGGGCACATCGACGGTCGCGGCCGCTCCCACATCGAGGTGGGCGAGGGTCACCGTGCCGAAGCGGCGCGCGGCGACGACCAGGTCGAGGCGTTCCCGGGCATCGTGGGGGGCGACGACGCCCCGGCCGAGCAGGTCGTGCAGGGCGTCGGCGGCGACGCCCGCATCGTCGGTGCGCACCAGCGGCGCACCCGTCAGCGCAGGGGGCACGCGGAGGGCGCGGTCGCTCGTCACGACACCCATTGTGCGCTCCGCGGATATTCACGGCGCTATCCGGATACGCCGCCGTGAGGCACCGGCCTACATTGACCCCAATACGCAGCCCGCCAGGGGGTCGGCTGCGACCGAACCGGCTCGCCCCAGCGAAGGAGAGAGGCCATGAGCGCACCCGTCCTCGACGTCGTCGGCGCGTCGGACGCCGATGCGATCCGCCTGCAGCAGCGCCTCAGCGATCCCGGCACCGTCGCGACCCTGAACCACCTGCTCGACAACGCCGAGATGGTCGCGGGCCTGCTCGACGTCGTCGCCGGGTTCTTCGCCCACTCCGACAACATCATCGACAACGTGGCCGTCAGCTACCACGAGGCCGTCGCGATGGTCACCGCGAGCCCCGTCGGCAAGCGCGTCGTCGACGCGGTGCCGAAGTTCGTGAAGCTCGCCGACCAGACCCTGCCGCTCGTCGAGCACATCGCCGACGTCGACCTCGTCGAACGGCTGAACCGCTCCGGACTGCTCGATCCCGCCCTGCTCGATCTCACCTGGCGGGTCGCCGAGGGTGTGCACCGGGCACAGCGGCAGGCGACCGAGGAGGCCGACCAGAAGCCGGCGGGACTCATGAAGATCGCCGGGATGGCGAACGACCCCGATGTGCGCCGCGGACTCGTGTTCGCGCTGCGCATCGTGAAGGAACTCGGCCGGTCGCTGCGCGCAGAGGGCGCCGCCGATGATGCCCAGGAAGAGGGGAAGACCGCGTGACCAGTGTGCTGTGGCTCCAAGGCGGAGCCTGTTCGGGGAACACCATGTCGTTCCTCAATGCCGACGAGCCCAGCGTCGTCGACCTCATCGTCGACTTCGGGCTCGAGGTGCTGTGGCATCCCTCGCTCGGCGTCGAGGCGGGCGCGGCGGCGAAGAAGATCTTCACCGACTGCGTCGACGGCACCCGCCCCCTCGACATCTTCGTCTTCGAGGGAAGCGTCATCGAGGGCCCCGACGGCACCGGCCGCTTCGACCTGTTCGCCGACCGTCCCATGAAGGACTGGGTCACCGAGCTCGCGGCCGCGGCATCCATCGTCGTCGCCATCGGCGACTGTGCGGCGTTCGGAGGTCTCCCGGCGGTCGCCCCGAACCCGAGCGGATCGACCGGCCTGCAGTTCCACCGCAAGGCCCGCGGCGGCTACCTCGGCGCCGACTGGGTGTCGAAGTCGGGCCTGCCGGTCGTGAACATCCCCGGCTGCCCCGCGCACCCCGACTGGATCACGCAGATCATCGTCGCCCTCGCCACCGGCCGCGCCGGCGACATCGCCCTCGACGACCTCGGTCGCCCGCAGACCTTCTTCACCCAGTTCGTGCACAACGGCTGCACGCGCAACACGTTCTTCGAGTTCAAGCAGTCCACCCTGGCCTTCGGCGAAGGCACCCGAACGGGCTGTCTGTTCTACGAGTTCGGATGCCGCGGCCCGATGACCCACGCGCCCTGCAACCGCATCCTGTGGAACCGACAGTCGTCCAAGACCCGCGCCGGCATGCCCTGCCTCGGTTGCACCGAGCCCGAGTTCCCCCACGCGGACCTCGCGCCCGGCACCGTGTTCGCCACCCAGCTCATCGCCGGGGCGATCCCGAAGGACCTCCCGCCCGGGGAGGACCACGTCACCTATCTCGCGATGGCTGCGGCGGCACGCATCTCTGCCCCGAAGTGGTCGAAGGAAGACATGTTCGTCGTCTGACGGGCAGGAAGAGGCATCCGGATCATGAGTTCGACCATCGATCTCCACGTCAGCCCCCTCGGCCGCGTCGAAGGTGACCTGGACGTGCGCGTCACGATCGAGGACGGCGTCGTCACCGACGCCTGGACGCAGTGTCAGATGTTCCGCGGGTTCGAGACGATCCTGCGGGGCAAGGACATGCGCGCCGGCCTCATCATGACGCCGCGCATCTGCGGCATCTGCGGCGGCAGCCACCTCTACAAGGCGTGCTACGCGCTCGACACCGCGTTCCAGACCTTCGTGCCGCACAACGCGACGCTCGTGCGCAACATCGCCCAGGCGGTGGAGACGCTGCAGTCGATCCCGCGCTACTTCTACGCGATCTTCGCGATCGACCTCGTCAACGAGAAGTACAAGAGCTCGCCGCTGTACGAGGAGGCCGTGCGCCGGTTCGCGCCGTACGTCGGCACGAGCTACCAGCCGGGCGTCGTGCTCAGCCAGAAGCCGGTCGAGATCTACGCGATCTTCGGCGGGCAGTGGCCGCACTCGTCGTTCATGGTGCCGGGCGGCATCATGGGCGCACCGACGCTGAGCGACGTGACGCGCTCGGTCGCGATCCTGAAGAACTGGAAGGACAACTGGCTCGAGAAGCAGTGGCTCGGGTCGTCGGTCGAGCGCTGGCTCGAGAACCGCACCTGGGAGGACGTGCTGGCCTGGGTCGACGAGAACCACGCGCAGCGCAACTCCGACTGCGGCTTCTTCATCCGGTTCGCGCTCGACATCGGCCTCGACACCTACGGGCAGGGCTGGGGCAACTACATCGCTTCGGGCACCTACTTCGACCCGGCGTCCTACGACCGTCCGACGATCGAGGGCCGCAACGCGGGACTCATCGTGCGCTCCGGCGTCTACGCGGGCGGGCAGCACTTCGAGTACGACCAGGCACGGGTGTCCGAGGATGTCGCGCACTCGTTCTACCGCGGATCCGACAACGTGCACCCGTTCGACGGCGAGCAGAACGCGATCGACCCGTTCATCGGTGCGAAGGAGGACAAGTACTCCTTCGCCAAGTCGCCCCGCTACGACGTGCCCGGCATCGGACGCCTGCCGCTGGAGGCGGGGCCCCTCGCCCGGCAGATCGTCGCCGGCAAGCCCGCGACATCCGACTTCCAGGACTACGACCCGCTGTTCACCGACGTGCTGGCCAAGAAGGGCCCGTCGGTGCTGGTGCGGCAGCTCGCCCGCATGCACGAGGCGCCGAAGTACTACGAGAAGGTGCTGCAGTGGCTCGGCGAGATCGACCTGCACGGGTCGTTCTACCAGACCCCGGTCGACCCGGTGTCGGCCCGCGGCTACGGCGGCACGGAGGCCGCGCGCGGCGCGCTGCAGGACTGGATCGTCATCGAGGACGGCAAGATCGCGAACTACAACGTGATCACCCCGAGCGCGTGGAACCTCGGCCCCCGCGACAAGGACGCCGTCGTCGGCCCGATCGAGAAGGCCCTCATCGGCACGCCGATCCACAACCCCGAGGATCCGATCGAGCTCGGGCACGTCACCCGCAGCTTCGACGCCTGCATCGTGTGCACCGTGCACGCGTACGACGGCAAGACCGGTCGCGAGCTGTCGTCGTTCGTGATCAACAGCATGGTGTGATGTGACCGGCGCAGGACCGGCTCCGTACGAGCTGCTCGATGAGGTGGTGGGGCCGCGGCTCGACCTCCTGGTGATCGGCTGCGGCAACGTGCTGCGCGGCGACGACGCCGCCGGACCCGTGGTGGTGCGGCGGCTGTGGGAGGCGGGCGCCCTCCCCGAGAGCGTGCGGCTCGCCGACGGCGGCACGAGCGGGATGGATGTCGCCTTCCAGATGCAGCGCGCCGACCGGGTGCTGATCGTGGATGCCGCGAGCACGGGCGCCGAGCCCGGCACGCTGTACGCGGTGCCGGGCGACGTGGTTGCGGGGCTTCCGGCGGCCGGCACGCTGGGCAGCCACGACTTCCGCTGGGACCACGCCATCGCGTTCGCGCGGTGGCTGCTGGGTCCGTACTTCCCCGCCGAGGTCGACGTGGTGCTGATCGAGGGCGCCTCGTTCGGCTACGGCGACGCGCTCAGCCCCGCGGTCGAGCGCGGTGTCGAGCGGGCCGTGGCGCTGGTCACCGAGAGGATCGCCGAGTATGCCTGACGTCGCCGTCGAGACCGTGACGGTCGAGTTCACCGCCGAGGGGCATCTGCGGTTGCCGGCGGCGTTCGCGCGCGCCCATTTCC
>NZ_LMPK01000015.1:73738-78469 GCF_001423825.1 Microbacterium sp. Leaf351 | reverse complement strand
CGCCGCCCCGAACGGCATCATGATGAAGCAGCGCAACCTGCTCGGCGACCGCAGCGCGCTGCTGCGCGAGGCCCTCTCGGACGAGTTCACCGTCGGCCCCGTCGACGCCGAGTGGTCGGCGAAGCGCCGCCGGCTCACCATTCCCGCGGGGGCGACGTCGTGACCGGCATCGCCCGTCCCCAGGCACTGGGCGCGTTCCCGTTCCCCGCGGGTCTTCTGCTGATCGCCGGGGGTGAGGAGACGGATGCCGCGCGCACCGCGCTCGTGCGCGGCATCCTGCCGGAGACCTGGCCGGCCCGCCTCGAGGGGGTGCGTCTCGTGCACGAGGGCCGCCTCGACGAGGCCGCCGCCTGGTTCGCGGACTCCGACGACCCCGTCGACCGCTACAACCTGTTCGTGCTCGACCCCGAGCGTGTGAGCCGGTCGGAGGCCGCCGCCGCCGTCGGCGACGACTGGCGTCCGCTCGTCGATCACGTCGCCTACACGGTCGGGCTCACGAGCGTGCCGCCGACGTCCGAGGGGCTCGACGGCGAACTGGCCGCGCTCGTCGGCACCGCCGAGGCAGCCGCCGCCCTCGCCGACGGCGACGAGCCCGTGGCCCTCGCCCACCTGCGGCTCGCCGCCGACGCCGCCCGCGACGTCGCCCCGGCGCTCGCCGGCGTGGTGCTGAGCGAGCTCGCCGGCCGCGGCCACGATCTGGTCGACGCCGAGGAGGCGGTCGCGCTGCTGCGCGGCACCGACCTGCCGGCGGCGGCCGCCGAGGCCTTCTTCCACCGTGCCGGGCTCGTGCACGGCCTCGCGATCGAGGGACGCCGCTCGCTCGGCGACGCGATCGCGGGCTACACGGAGGCGCTGCGCCGGATCGACGAGGTCGGGCAGCGGTCGCTGTTCGCGCGCATCCATCTGAACCTCGGCACCGCCTACCTCGCCGCCCCGATCGTCTCGGACGCCGATCACCTGCGGGTCGGCATCGCGCTGCAGTCGCTGCGCACCGCGGTGCGGCTGCTCGACGAGGAGCGCGACGCCGAGGAATGGGCGAGCGCCCGTCTGAACCTCGCGAACGCGCTCGTCTACGCTCCGTCCGCGAAGCAGCGCGACCACCTCATGGAGGCCGTCGACCTGTACGAGGTGGTGCTGCGCACCCGTTCGCCGAAGAAGGACGCCCTCGGGCGCGCGCGGGTGCTGTCGAACCAGGGCAACGCGCTCGCGCACCTGGGTCTGCTCGGCGATGCGCGCGAGCGCTTCGATGAGGCCGAGTTCCTGTTCGCGTCGAAGGGCGATGAGAGCTCCGCCGCGATCGTGCGCGATCTGCGCGGCAGCCTGATCGCCGTGGGCGCCGACGACTGAGAAGAGGATGCCCCGCATGACCACCATCGCCCCCACCCCCGCCGACGAGACCGTCGACCTCGACGCCGCCGCCACGCGGCTCGACCGGGCCGTCGCGGCCCTCGCCGAGCTGTCTCCGGAGAGTCGCGCGGTCGCGGACGAGTTCGCGCTCGCCGCCGACGCGCTCGCGAAGGACGCGCTGACCACGATCGTGCGCACTCTCCGCGCCGACCCGCGCGGCAAGGAGCTGCTGTTCGAGCTCGTCGACGACCCGGCCGTGCGCATGCTGCTCGGCATGCACGGCATCATCCGCATGCCCGACCCGGCCGGGATCGCCGCTCCCGTCGAGCGGCGACCCGCGTTCGTGAGCCTCGAGGCGATGCTGCGCGGCCCCCGGGCCGTGCCGATCGGCGCCTGCGGGGTCGGCGCGCACGCCTGCGGACCCGAGGGCTGCGGCTGCGGCGCGCACTGAGGTCGACGTGCTCTCCCCGACATCCCCCTCGCTCGAACGCCACGCACTCACCGTGCGCGGCGTGGTGCAGGGTGTCGGCTTCCGGCCGCACGTCGCCCGGGTGGCGGCCGCCTACGGGGTGACCGGCTGGTGTGGCAACGACGACGAGAGCGTCTTCATCGAGGCGCAGGCCACGAGGGGCGCTCTCGGCGCGTTCGTCGCCGCGGTGCGCGCCGATGCGCCCGCGCTCGCCGTGGTCGACGACGTCGAGGTGCGCGCGGTCGCGACCATCCCCGACGAGAGCGGCTTCCGCATCGTGCCCTCGCGGCGGGCCGAGGGGGCGCGCACCCTGATCCCCGCCGACGCGGGGCTGTGCGACGACTGCCGCCGCGAGCTGCACGACCCGACCGACCGCCGCTACCGGTACCCCTTCATCACCTGCACGAACTGCGGTCCGCGGCTCAGCATCATCCGCGACCTGCCCTACGACCGCCCGCTGACGACCATGTCGGTGTTCCCGATGTGCGACGCGTGCCGTGCCGAGTACGACGACCCGCTCGACCGGCGCTTCCACGCCCAGCCGATCAGCTGCTGGGAGTGCGGCCCCACGCTCCGCTACGACGAGGACGCCGAACCGGATGCCGCGGCCACCGGCCTCGACGCGATCGACGCCGCCCGTGCGCTGGTGCGCTCCGGGGGCATCCTCGCGGTGAAGGGGCTCGGCGGCTACACCCTCATGTGCGACGCGCGCGACGAGCACGCCGTGTCGCGCCTGCGGGAGCGCAAGCACCGCCCCGACAAGCCGTTCGCAGTGATGGCGGGATCGGTCGCGCTCGCCGCCCAGCTCATCGACCTCGACCCGCGTGCGGGACGGGAGCTGGCGGGACCGGCGCGCCCCATCGTGATCGCCGGGCAGGCCGCGGCATCCGATCTGGCACCGTCGGTGGCCCCCGGGCTCGATCGGGTGGGCGTGATGCTCGCGAGCGCCGCGGTGCACGAGCTGCTGCTCGGCGACGGCGACGTGTGGGTGGCGACGAGCGGCAACGTGTCGGGCGATCCGCTGTTCTTCGACGACGACGAGGCGCGGGCGGGGCTCGCGGGCATCGCCGACGCGTTCGTGTCGAACGACCGGCGGATCCACGTGCCCGTCGAGGACTCCGTGGTGCTCGCCGACCCCGACCGCGACGAGCTCGTGCCGCTGCGGCGCAGCCGCGGCTACGCGCCCCTGCCGGTGCGGCTCGCCTCGGGCGCCGGCGCGGTGCTCGCGGTCGGCGGTGAGCTGAAGAGCACGTTCGCCCTCACCCGTGACGGCATGGCGTTCCTCTCGCCCCACATCGGTGACATGGGGTCGCTGGCCTGCCAGCGCGCGTTCGAGCGCAGCGTCGCCCAGCTCGCGGCCCTGCACCGCCGCGAGCCCGACCTGCTCGTCGCCGACCGGCACCCCGACTACGCGACCACCCGGTGGGCCGAGCGGCACGCCGAGGCCCGCGGCATCCCCCTGCTGCAGGTGCAGCACCACCACGCGCATGCGCTGAGCCTCGTCGCCGAGCACCAGGCCGGCGGTGAGCCCGTCGTCGTCGCGACCTTCGACGGCACCGGGTTCGGCGACGACGGCACGAGCTGGGGCGGCGAGTTCCTCGCGCTCGACGCGCGGCCGCTGCGGTGGGAGCGCGCCGCCCACCTGCGCCCGTTCCGGCTGCCCGGCGGCGACAGCGCGACCCGCAACCCGTGGAAGACCGCCGTCGCCGTGCTCGCCGACTGGGGCATCGACGACACCGGCCTGCCCTGCCTCGACGCCGCCCCGCCCGCCGAGCTCGCCGTCGTGCGTTCGCAGCTCGCCGCGGGCATCGCGTGCCCGACGACCTCCAGCGTCGGTCGCCTGTTCGACGCCGTCGCGTCACTGCTCGGTGTGCGCCACCGGGTGACGTACGAGGCGCAGGCCGCGATGGAGCTGGAGGCCGCGGCATCCGCCTGCCGACACGGCGGCCACGGCGCCGCACCCGACGTCACGCCCGAGACGCTCGTGCGCGAGCTCGCCGACCGGCTGCGCGCCGGCGACGCCGTCGCGTGCCTTGCGCGGCGGTTCCACGACGGCATCGCCATGTGGACCGCCCAGACCCTCGCGCACGTCGCCGCCGCCCGCGGCGCGCGTCTGGTGGGGCTCTCGGGCGGCACCTGGCAGAACCTCGCCCTGCGCACGGCGGTGCGTGCCACGCTCACCGCACTGCAGGTGCCGGTGCTCGTGCACGAGCGCGTGCCGGCCGGCGACGGAGGTCTCAGTCTGGGGCAGGCCTGGGCCGGCACCCTGCTGCTGGAGAGAGGGGAGGACGCACATGTGTCTCGCGATTCCGGGTCGCATCCTGCGACGGTGGGATGAGGGCGGCGCGCTGCTCGCGGAGGTCGACTTCGCGGGCGAGCTGCGCCGGGTGAAGCTGAACTTCCTGCCCGACCTCGAGGTCGGCGACCACGTCATCGTGCACGCCGGCTTCGCGCTCACCAGAGTGCCCGAGGAGCAGGTCGCGCAGGTCATGTCCGCGATGCGCGATGCGGGCCTGCTCGACGAGTTCCCGGCGGTGGCGTCGTGAGTGACGGGCGGGTCGCGGCGGTGCACCTCGCTCGCAGTCGCGCGATCGACGGCGCCCTGTATGTCGTGACGGATGCCGCGGCTCCCGCGCCGTTCGTCGCGGTGCCGACGGCGGGCGCCGAGGCGGTGCTGCGCGCCCGGGTGCGGGCCGGGGACAGCGTCGTGGCAGTGGCGGACTTCCCGGGGCGCGACCGCATCCTGCGCCGTGCGTCGGCGTGGGGCGCGAACGCGATCTGGGTGGGGGAGTCGTCCCGCCCCGACGACGGGCTCGCGACGGTGTGCGTGCCGGGCGACCCGCGGGAGCTCCTCGCCGACTGGGCCGAGTCGGCGCCGCGCCTGGCGGCCGACCCGCTCGCGATCGCCCCGGCGA
>NZ_LMPK01000015.1:72399-73688 GCF_001423825.1 Microbacterium sp. Leaf351 | reverse complement strand
GCGCACGGCCGATGGCCTCGAAGACGTCGACGTGACGATCGTCGGGCAGGTGCTGCCCGGCGACCTCCTCGTCATCCACGCGGGCACCGCGATCGCCCTGGTCGCCGAGCCCGCATCCCTTCCCCCGATCGGAGACCCCCGATGACCGACCAGGCTGCGCCCCCGCGCTCCAAGAACCGGCTCAACGACAGCGAGGACGACGTCCTCGCCCGCATCGAGGCGTTCCGCCGTCGACGGCCCCGTCTCATCGACGAGTTCGTGACCCTCGCCCACGGCGCCGGCGGCAAGGCGTCCGCGGCGCTCGTCGACGCGGTGTTCTTCGAGGCGTTCGGCTCGCCGACACCGTCGGATCCGGGCGATGCGGCCGTGCTCGAGGTGCCCGCCGGGCGTCTCGCGTTCACGACCGACTCGTACGTCGTCAACCCGATCCGCTTCCCGGGCGGCTCGATCGGCGACCTCGCCGTCAACGGCACCGTCAACGACCTCGCGGTCACCGGCGCCGTGCCGCGGTGGATCACAGCCGCGTTCGTGATCGAGGAGGGCCTGTCGATCGATGTGCTGCGGGAGGTCGCCGCCGACATGCGGCGCGCCGCCGACGCGGCGGGCGTCGCGATCGTCGCGGGCGACACGAAGGTGGTGCCGCGGGGAGCCGCCGACAAGGTCTTCATCACCACCGCGGGGGTCGGCCTCATCCCCGAGGGCCGTGAGCTTGGCGCGCACCTCGTCGAGCCCGGCGACGCGATCCTCGTGTCCGGACCCATCGGCTCCCACGGCATGGCGGTCATGCTCGCCCGCGGCACCCTGGCGATCGATGCGCCGGTCGCGAGCGACTCACGAGCAGTGTCCGCTCTGGTCGAGGCGATGATGGATGCCGCGCCCGGCACCAGGTGGATGCGCGACGCCACCCGTGGCGGCCTCGGCACGGTGCTCAACGAGCTCGTGCAGGCGGCCGGTCTCGGCGTGATCGTCGACGACGACGCGGTGCCGGTGGAACCCGCCGCGCGCGGCGCGTGCGACATGCTCGGCATCGACCCGCTCTACGTCGCGAACGAGGGCATGTTCGCCGCGATCGTGCCGGCGGCGCAGGCGGATGCCGCGCTCGCCGCCCTGCGGTCGCTGCCCGGCGGCGCGCAGGCCGCCCGCATCGGCGAGGTCGTCGCCTCGCCGTCCGACATCGTCGCCGTGCGCAATGCGTTCGGCGGCACCCGCATCGTCGACATGCTCGTCGGCGATCCGCTCCCGCGGATCTGCTGACCGGCCGCACGGAAAGAAGGAACCCCCCATGTGTC
>NZ_LMPK01000015.1:68473-72360 GCF_001423825.1 Microbacterium sp. Leaf351 | reverse complement strand
GGGGGACTGGGTGCTGGTGCACGTGGGGTTCGCGATGAGCAAGATCGACGAGCGCGAGGCCGACCTCACCCTCGATCAGATCCGGAAGCTCGGTCGCACCTACGACGAGGAGCTCGAGGCCTTCATGGAGACGGAGATCGTCTGATGCGTTTCGTCGATGAGTTTCGCGACCCGGCGGCTGCCCGGTCGCTGCTGACGGT
The DNA here is from genome assembly GCF_001423825.1 of Microbacterium sp. Leaf351. NCBI lineage: Bacteria > Bacillati > Actinomycetota > Actinomycetes > Micrococcales > Microbacteriaceae > Microbacterium > Microbacterium sp. Leaf351. The sequence continues at coordinate 72,160 of NZ_LMPK01000015.1, read as the reverse complement.
CATCGAGGGCCAGGCCGAGCGCCTCGGTCGCCCGCTGTCGTTCATGGAGGTGTGCGGCGGTCACACGCACACCATCTACCGGCACGGCCTCGAGCACCTGCTGCCGGAGTCGATCCAGCTCGTGCACGGTCCCGGCTGCCCGGTGTGCGTCATCCCGATGGGTCGCGTCGACGACGCGGTCTGGCTCGCGCACCGTCCCGGCGTGATCTTCACGACCTTCGGCGACATGATGCGGGTGCCTGGCACCGAGGGGAGCCTGCTGCAGGCGCAGGCCTCGGGCGCGGACGTGCGGTTCGTCTACTCGCCGCTCGACGCGCTGAAGATCGCGATCGACAACCCCGACAAGGAGGTCGTGTTCTTCGCCGTGGGCTTCGAGACGACCGCTCCCTCCACCGCGGTGACGATCGCGCGGGCCGCGGCCCTCGACGTGCGGAACTTCTCGATCTTCTGCAACCACGTGCTCATCGAGCCGCCGCTGCGCGCCATCCTCGACTCGGCCGACCTCGAGCTCGACGGCTTCATCGGCCCCGGGCACGTCTCGACCGTCGTCGGCACCGAGATCTTCCGGTTCATCCCCGAGGAGTACGGCCTGCCGATCGTGGTGACCGGCTTCGAGCCGCTCGACATCCTGCAGTCGATCGAGATGCTGCTGGCCCAGTACGAGAGCGGGCGCTGCGAGGTCGAGAACCAGTACGCCCGCGTCGTGCGGCCCGAAGGCAATCCCGCCGCCCTCGCCCTCATGCGACAGGTGTTCGCGGTGCGCGAGACCTTCGAGTGGCGCGGGCTCGGCTACATCCCGCGCTCGGGCTACGGCATCCACCCCGACTACGCCCGCTTCGACGCGGAGCAGAAGTTCGCGATGCCGGGCGTGCGGGTCGCCGACCCGCCGGCCTGCGAGTGCGGCAGCGTGCTGCGCGGGGTCATCAAGCCCTGGCAGTGCAAGGTGTTCGGTACGGCCTGCACCCCGGAGACGCCGATCGGCACCTGCATGGTCTCGCCCGAGGGTGCGTGCGCCGCGTACTACAACTTCGGGCGCCTGCACCGCGAGGCCGCGCAGGCGGTGGCGCGGGCGTGACCGCCGCCGGTGAGCGGCTGTTCGCGCGCTACGCGCATCAGCCGAACGAACGCGGGTACTGCGGCCCCGAGGGTGCCGACGGCCTCGCCGCGGTCGCGCGGGGGGAGGCGGCATCCGTCTCGGTGCCCGACGTCGCCCGGCGCTTCTCGGGCGCCTGGCCTTACCTCACTGTCGTGGGCGGTCTGCTGGGCGTCGACCCGCTCGACGAGCGGGCGGTGCGGGCCTACTGGACGGGCTCGGCCGAGGGCGACGCGCTCGACGCCGACGAGGTGTGGCGACGGCTGGTCGCGATCATCGGGCCGCAGGCGGGCTCGTACTGGACACACCTCGACGACAGGCTCGCCGCCGAGGCGGCACCGCACCACGCGTTCCACGTGTTCGGCGTCTACCCGTGGACGCGCCTGCTCGACACCGGCCTCCCCGAGCCCGTGCAGGTGCTCGCCGACTGCAGCGTGGTGCCGGCGCGCGTGCGCGAGGTCGTCGACGACGGATGCCTCGTCGACGCCCCGGCGCTGCACTACGCCGACGGCAGCCTGGCGTGGGGCGATGCCGTCCCGCGCCGGGTGGCGGTGCCGTACGGCGACGAACTCGCGGTAGGAGATGCGGTCACGGTGCACTGGGACGCCGTGTGCGAGCGCATCGACGACGCGGATGCCGCGGCCCTCGCCGCGCGCCTCGCGTCGCAGCTCGAGCGGGTCAACGCCCGTCTCGCCGCCGCGCTCCCCCGGTGACGGCACTCCGCCGCGCTGCTGCGCTGACGGCACCCCGCCGACGCGGCGCCGCCCTCAGTGGCCGGAGATGGCGTCCGCGATGCGGGCGACGACCGAGGTGCGCGCCGTGCCCGTCGCCGCCTCGACGCGGTCGGCCGCGCGGTAGGCGGCGTAGAGCCCGCGGACGGCCAGCCACCGCAGCGGCTCGACCTCCCACCGGTGGGCGCGGTGGTTCACCCATGGCAGGCGGGTGAGTGCGGTGTCGCGGCCGAGCACCAGGTCGGCGAGGGTGCGGCCGGCGAGATTCGTGGCGGTCACCCCGGTGCCGACGTACCCGCCCGCCCAGCCGAGGCCGGTAGCGCGGTCGAACCCGACGGTCGCCGCCCAGTCGCGCGGCACCCCGAGCACGCCCGACCACGCGTGCGCGATCGGCACGCGCACGGCCGCGGGGAAGAAGGTGCGCAGCAGTGCCGTGAGCTGGCGCACGGTGCCCGGCGCGGTGGAGCCGTCGGCATCGACCCGCGAGCCGTAGCGGTACGGCACCCCGCGGCCGCCGAACGCGATGCGATCGTCGGCGGTGCGCTGCGCGTACATGTAGACGTGCGCCATGTCGCCGAGGGTCGCCCGCCCGTCCCACCCGATCTCGTCCCACGCGTCCGCCGGCAGCGGCTCGGTGACGATCATCGACGAGTTCATCGGCAGCCAGGTGCGGTGGGTCGCGGGAAGGCCCGCCGTGAAGCCCTCCGTCGCGCGGATCACGATCGGCGCCCTGACGTCGCCGTGCGCGGTGCGCGCGCGGCCCGGCACGATCTCCTCGACCCGGGTCTGCTCGTAGATCGTCACATCCCGCCGCTCGACCGCCGCGGCCAGCCCCGCGGCGAGCGCGGCCGGGTCGATGCGCGCGCAGTGCGGATGCCACAGGGACCCGAGCGCCCCGGCGACCCGCACGCGCTCGGCGGTGGCCGCGGCATCCGCCCACTCGAGGTCGGTGTGGGGCCAGGCCGCCTCGGCATCGGCGAACGCGCGCAGCCGCGCGAGCTCGGCGGGCGTGCGCGCGACGGTCAGTTCGCCGCCCTTGTGCGCACCGATGTCGATGCCCTCACGGGCGGCGACCGCGAGCACCTCGTCGACCGTGTCGTTGAGCGCGCGCTGCTGGTCGATCGCGGCCTCGCGGCCGTGGCTGCGGACGTAGCGCTCGCGGCCGCCCGTCACCGAGTTGGTGAGCCAGCCGCCGTTGCGGCCCGAGGCGCCGTAGCCCGCGAAGCGCTGCTCGATCACCGCGATCCGCAGCGACGGATCGAGGCCCGCGAGCGAGTACGCCGTCCAGAGTCCGGTGTAGCCGGCGCCGACGATGCACACGTCCGCCTCGATCGACCCTGCAAGCGCCGCGCGCGGCGCGGGCGCCCCGCCCCGACGCGCCCACCAGAACGACACCTCACCGTTGCGGGTCATGCCTGCGCTCCCATACCCGCGATCCTAGGCATCCTGCCGGCAGACAGACGGATGCCCCGGGGTGCGGGGCCCCGGGGCATCCGATTTTCGCGCCGCGTCCCCCCGCGGCGCCGTCTCACTCGGTGTCGACGAGGAACCGCGAGTAGGCCACGATCGTCAGGAACGTCGGGAACTCCTCTCGCAGCGCCACCTCGCGGAACACCTCTGCCGCGTCGTCGAACCGGTCGCCGTCGCGGCGGTCGACCTCGCCCAGCACCTGCGCGATGAGCTCCTCGATGTAGGCCACCGTGATGGGGGTGCCGTCCTCGGTCTCGCGGTCCTGGTGGATCCACTGCCACACCTGCGAGCGGCTGATCTCGGCGGTCGCCGCATCCTCCATGAGGTTGTCGAGCGCCACCGCCCCCAGGCCCCGCAGCCACGCCTCGATGTAGCGGATCGCCACCGACACGT
>NZ_LMPK01000015.1:68048-68455 GCF_001423825.1 Microbacterium sp. Leaf351 | reverse complement strand
GACCTCCACGTCGTCGCGCTGACGCGAGACCTGGTTGGGGTTCTCGCCCAGCACGGCGTCGAACTCGGCCTGCGCCACCGGGATCAGGTCGGGGTGGGCGACCCAGGTGCCGTCGAAGCCGTCGCCGGCCTCGCGCTTCTTGTCGGCCGCGACCTTCTCGAACGCGCGCTGCGTCACCTCGGGGTCACGACGGTTCGGGATGAACGCGCTCATGCCGCCGATCGCGAAGGCGCCGCGCTTGTGGCAGGTCTTCACGAGCAGTTCGGTGTAGGCACGCATGAACGGCACCGTCATCGTCACGTCGCTGCGGTCGGGGAGCACGAAGCGGGCGCCGCGGCCGCGGTAGTTCTTGATGATCGAGAAGATGTAGTCCCAGCGGCCCGCATTCAGGCCCGCGCAGTGGTCGC
>NZ_LMPK01000015.1:64368-68017 GCF_001423825.1 Microbacterium sp. Leaf351 | reverse complement strand
ACTCCTCGCTGAAGGTGAAGATGTCGTCCCACAGCTTCGCCTCCTCGCTCGACTCGAGCTTGGCGATGTAGAAGTACGGACCCGAGCCGTTCGCGATCAGCTGCTGCGCGTTGTGGAAGAAGTACAGCCCGAAGTCGACGAGCGACCCGGATGCCGCCATCCCGCGGCCCGTTCGGTCGATGAAGCGGATGTGCTTCTCGACCAGGTGCCAGCCGCGCGGACGCATCACGATCGTCGGGGTGCGCTCGGCGGTGACGCGGTACTCCTTGCCCTCGGGGCTGGTGAACGACAACTGGCCGCGGATCGCGTCGAACAGCGACAGCTGGCCCTCGACGACGTTCTTCCACGTCGGCGAGGTGGCGTCCTCCTGGTCGGCGAGCCACACGCGGGCGCCCGAGTTGAGTGCGTTGATGGTCATCTTGGGGTCGGTCGGACCCGTGATCTCGACGCGGCGGTCCTCGAGGCCGGGTCCGGCACCGGCGACCTTCCAGTCGGGGTTCGCGCGCACGGCGGCGGTGTCGTCGCGGAAGCGCGGGTCGCGGCCGTTGCCGATCTCGAAACGGCGGCGCATGCGGTCGGCGAGCCGGTCGTGGCGGCGTCCCGAGAAGCGGTGGTGGAGCTCGGTGAGGAAGGCGACGGCGTCCGGGGTGAGGATCTCGTCGTAGCGCTCGCCGAGGCGGCCCGTGATCTCGATCGCGGGACCCGCGTGGGTCGTGGGGGTGGAGTTCGTCGTGGGCGCGATGCCCGTGGCGGTGGGAGTCATTGGCCCGTTCTTCCTAGGAGATGTTCTGTCAGGGGGTGTGGGGGATGCCCCGGGGCGCGAGGTGTGCCCCGGCCCCGAGGCATCCGATGACGCTGTCGCGGATCAGTGGAACTGCTCGGACTCGGTCGAACCGACCAGCGCGAGGGTGGCGCTGTCGGGGTTCAGCGCGGTCGACACGAAGTCGAAGTAGCCGGTGCCGGCCTCGCGCTGGTGCTTGGTGGCGGTGTAGCCGTCGTCCTCGGCGGCGAACTCGCGCTCCTGCAGCTCGACGTAGGCGCTCATCGCGCGCTCGGCGTAGCCGCGGGCGAGGTCGAACATCGAGTAGTTGAGGGCGTGGAAGCCGGCGAGGGTGATGAACTGGAACTTGTAGCCGAGGTCGGCGAGCTCCTGCTGGAAGGTCGCGATCTGCTCGTCGTTCAGGTGACGCTTCCAGTTGAAGCTCGGCGAGCAGTTGTACGCGAGCATCTTGCCCGGGAACTCGGCGTGGATCGCGGCCGCGAACTCGCGCGCCAGCTCGATGTCGGGCTCGCCGGTCTCGACCCAGATCAGGTCGGCGTACGGGGCGAAGGCGAGGCCGCGGGCGATGACCGGCTCGATGCCGGCGCGGACGCGGTAGAAGCCCTCGGTGGTGCGCTCGCCGGTCGTGAACTCCTGGTCGCGGGGGTCGACGTCGCTCGTGAGCAGGTCGGCGGCGAGCGAGTCGGTGCGCGCGATGATCACGGTCGGCACGCCCGCGACGTCGGCCGCGAGGCGGGCCGCGTTGAGGGTGCGGATGTGCTGCTGGATCGGCACGAGCACCTTGCCGCCGAGGTGGCCGCACTTCTTCTCGCTGGCCAGCTGGTCCTCCCAGTGGATGCCGGCGGCGCCGGCCTGGATGAGCGACTGGGCGAGCTCGTACGCGTTCAGCGGGCCGCCGAAGCCGGCCTCGGCGTCGGCGACGATGGGGGCGAGCCAGTCCTGGGTGATCGTGCCCTCGGCGTGCTCGATCTGGTCCTGACGCAGCAGCGCGTTGTTGATGCGGCGCACGACCGACGGAACCGAGTTGGCGGGGTAGAGGCTCTGGTCGGGGTAGGTCTGGCCGGCGAGGTTGCCGTCGGCGGCGACCTGCCACCCGGAGAGGTAGATGGCCTTCAGGCCCGCGCGCACCTGCTGCACGGCCTGGCCGCCGGTGTACGCGCCGAGGGCGCGGATGTAGTCCTCGGTGTGGAGCAGGTTCCACAGGTTCTCGGCGCCGCGGCGGGCGAGGGTGCTCTCCTCGCGCAGCGAGCCGCGCAGACGGACGACGTCCTCGGCGGTGTACGTGCGCTCGATGCCGTCCCAGCGGGGGTCGGTGTCCCAGATCTCCTGCAGCTCGGCTGCGGTCTGCGTCTGGTCGCCGGCGCGAAGCGGCGGCTGTCCGGGCGTGGCCTGAATCGTCATGGCGGTCTCCTTCATCGGATGCCGGGTCCGTCGGTGGACCGGCAGGTCGTCGTGAGACCACTATCCGTGAAGTTCAAGAGCGAACCCTGCGATTTTCGGAGTGAAGATTGCAAAAAATTCACTCTTCGTGACAGACTGCGCGGCATGACGCTCGCGGAAACTCCCACCGAAACTGACGTCGAGGCCGACGCGCTGACGATCGGCCGACGCATCCGTCAGCTGCGCACGAAGCAGGGGCTCACCCTCGAGGCGCTCGCCGAGGCGGTCGAACGCGCCCCCAGCCAGCTGTCCATGATCGAGACCGGCAAACGCGAGCCGAAGCTCACCCTGCTGCGCGCGATCGCGAAGGCGCTCGGCACCTCCATCGACGCGCTGCTCGAGGCCGAGACGCTCGACGAGCGCGCCACCCTCGAGGTCTCCCTCGAGCGCGCCATGAAGGGGCAGACCTTCCAGGCCCTCGGCATCTCGCCCTTCCGCATCGGCAAGACCGTGCCCGACGAGGCGCTGAAGGCCATGCTCGCCCTCCAGCACGAGATCGAGCGGCTCCGCGACGAGCGCGCCGCCACCCCCGAGGAGGCCCGGCGCGCGAACGTGGAGCTGCGCCATCTCATGCGCGGGCAGAACAACTACTTCCCCGAGCTCGAACGGCAGGCCCGCGACATCCTCGATGCCGTGCACCACCCGGGCGGCCCCCTCACCCAGCGCACCACGAGCGACATCGCCGCCCACCTCGGGTTCACGCTGCACTACGTGCCCGACCTGCCGCAGACCACCCGCAGCGTCGCCGACCTCAAGAACGGGCGGCTCTACCTCTCCAGCAAGCTCACGCAGAAGGGCGACTCGCGCACCGCGGTGCTGCAGGCGCTCTCGAGCCGCATCCTCGGGCACACCGAACCCGCCAGCTACGCGGACTTCCTGCGTCAGCGGGTCGAGACGAACTACCTCACCGGCGCACTGCTCATTCCCGAGGCCCACGCCGTGCCGTTCCTCGGCGAGGCGAAGACGCGCAAGGCCATCTCGATCGAGGACCTCCGCGACGCCTACTCGGTCTCGTACGAGACCGCCGCGCACCGGTTCACCAACCTCGCCACGGTGCACCTCGGCATCCCGGTGCACTTCCTCAAGGTGCACGAGTCGGGCACGATCACGAAGTCCTACGAGAACGACGACGTGAACTTCCCGACCGACCGGCTGGGGGCCACCGAGGGCCAGATGTGCTGCCGTCGCTGGACGAGCCGGGCCGTCTTCGACGTCGACGACCGCTTCAACCCGTACTACCAGTACACCGACACCGGCAACGGCACCTACTGGTGCACGGCCCGCGTCGAGAACTCCAGCGAGGGGCAGCACTCGGTGAGCGTCGGGGTGCGCTTCGACGACACGAAGTGGTTCCTCGGACGGGACACCCCCAACCGGGGCGTCTCGAAGCACTCGGTCGAGGTGTGCTGCCGCCGCGCACCGGTCGAG
>NZ_LMPK01000015.1:55489-64362 GCF_001423825.1 Microbacterium sp. Leaf351 | reverse complement strand
CCCTCCCGACCGGAGCCTTCCCCGGGGTCGACACGACGGAGGTCTACGAGTTCCTCGCGACCCACGCGCCGCGCGACTGAGATCGCCGCGTCGACGTTGAGCATTCGCACGGCCGGCCGATAGGCGCACGGGCGCCGGGTATGACAGTCTTCTCACACTCGCCCGGAACCCGATCCGCGGCGGGATGGAGGACGACGATGGATGTCGCGGAGCGCCGTTCGGCGATCGTGTCGCGCGTCGCATCGACCGGCGACGTCGAACTCGCCGGTCTGGCGGCGGAGCTGGGTGTGAGTGCGATGACGCTGCGGCGCGACATCGAGGCGCTGCGCAGCGCAGGGGCCATTCCGCGCCGCGCGTCCGCCCCACGGCCCGAGGGTCGCACCGCCGACGTTCCCGGAGTGCACCTCGATCGTGCCGCCCCGCTCGCCGAGGCGGTGGTCGACGTGCTCGAACCCGGATCCACCGTCATGATCGCGGGGGGCGCCATCGGCCACGGCGTGGCGCGCACCCTCATCGGGCGGGGCCTCGGGCTCACGATCGTCACCCCGTCGCCCGACGTCGCGCTGGTGCTCGCCGCCGACCCGGACACCACCGTGGTCATCGCGGGGGGTCTGCTGCGCGGCGGGGCCGGCATCGCGGTCGGAGCCGACGCCGAGCGTGTCGTTCGCCGCTACAACTACGACACGGCGGTGATCGACGCCGAGGGACTCGACGCCGTCCGGGGTGTCACGGCCGCCGATGCGGACGTCGCCGAGATCCTGCGCGCCGGCATCGACATCGCGCGACGGGTCGTCGTCGGCGCGAGCGCCGCGAGTCTCGGGGTCGTCAACCAGCTCAATGTGACGGCGCCCGACAACCTCGCCCTCGTCGTCACCGACGCCGGCGCGCAGCATCCCGAGGTCGACGCCCTCGCCGCATCGGGCATCGAGGTCGTCGCCCTCGGGTGAGCGCCTCAGACGGTCGGGTCGCCCTTGCTTGACTTGGACCGTCGGTACTCGATGCCGGTGGTCTCGTCGATCGCGATGCGACCGGTCGGCAGGTTCGACAGGTCGGGCGAGATGACGGTGGGCTCGCGGCCCGAGTCCGGCAGGCCGAACGTGTGTCCCTCGTCGACGCCTTCGAGCACCAGCACGGCCTGCGCGCGGCCGAGGGTGCGTCCGACGAAGTAGTCGGGCGACACGATCCACCAGACGATCATGAGCACGACGCCCACCAGGATCGCGCCCACACCGACGACGGCCACCATGCCGATCCCGAAGAACTCGACGTTGTTACCGTCGGCGTCCTGGAGCCAGTCGGGCTGGGCGAACTGGATGAGTCCGTAGACGAACGCGACCGCGAGGATCCCGCCGCCCGCGAGTGGAACGAGCCCGCGCATGACGAAGTTCCGCACGCTCGAGAACAGGGTGCGGCGGTAGAACCAGACGCATGCGAAGCCGGTGAGTCCGTAGTAGAAGGCGATCATGAGGCCGACCGAGCCGATGAGGGCGGTGAGCAGGTTCGGCGAGATCACGGTGAACAGCACGTAGAAGGCGATGGATGCCACGCCCATCCCGATGGTCGCCCAGGTCGGCGTGAGGAACTTCGGGTGGATGCGTGCGAAGCGCGTCGGGATCGCCTTGAACGCCGCCATCGACAGCGCGGTGCGGGCGGTCGGCAGGATCGTCGTCTGCGTGGAGGCGGAGGCCGAGGTGAGGATCGAGAACGCGAGGAGCGCGACCGCCGCCTGACCCCAGAAGCTGTTGCCGAACAGGGTCGGCGCGATGGCCGAGAAGACGTCCGCCGCATTCGACTCCACGCCGAGGCCGATCCCGTCGGTGCCGACGCCCGCGAACGCGATCGCCGCGACCGAGACGAGGGCGTAGGTGACGAGCAGGAGGAGGGTCGAGATGATCGCCGAGCGACCGGGGGTCTTCTTCGGGTTGGCGGTCTCCTCGTTGAGGGAGACCGCGGTGTCCCAGCCCCAGTAGATGAAGATCGCCGTGAGCATGGCCGGCGCGACGACGGTGCCGAAGTCGAGACCGCCGGGCCACAGCCAGCTGAGCGAGGGGGTGAGGGAGCCGTCGACGCCGTTGCCGCTGTAGACGCGGGTGAGGGCGACGACGGAGAAGAGCACCAGCACCACGAGCTCGATGCCGAGCAGGGCGTACTGCAGACGCGCCGAGACCTCGACGCCGAGGTAGCAGATGCCGGTCATGATGACGATCCAGGCGACGCCCGCGACGGTCGACCAGAGCGTGTCGCTCGAGAGCGCCGTGATGTCGCCGTCCTGGGTGATGGTGCCGACGAACGTGAATCCGTACGAGCCCGCCACCTGGGCGAGGTTGGCCATCACGATCACGTCGGCCGCGATGATGCCCCAGCCGCCGAGCCACCCGGCGACGGAGCCGAAGGCGCGCGCCGCCCACGTGAAGGTGGTGCCGCAGTCGGGCTCGGCCTTGTTCAGCTCGCCGTACGCGACGGCGATCATCCACATGGGGATGAACGCGAGCAGCATGATCGCGGGCGCCTTGACGCCGGCGAGCACGGCGCCGCCGCTGGCGACCACGAAGCCGAGGCTCGCCGCCAGGCTGTACGCCGGCGCCGTGGAGGACATGCCGATCACGACGCTTCCGACGAGACCGACAGCCCCCTTTCGCAGGCCTTTGTCTTCTGATCCGGATGTGGGGGCTGTGACGGTCATGTTCGCCTCCGCGCGAGGTGTGATGGATGGATGCGGAGACTCGGTCGGACGCAGGCCCCCAGCGGCCGCCGACCGGGTCGGTGTGTCGTTTCTCTGTTGAGGCCGGCGGCCTCGGTGGATCTGTCGGTGCGGTGGGGCCTTGTGGCCCCGGTGGATCAGATGAGGTTGCCGGCCTCCGTGAGCACGTCACGGAGGATGCCGGTGATCTCGCGGAACTCGCTCGGGCCGATGGTCAGCGGCGGGGCGAGCTGGATGACCGGGTCGCCCCGGTCGTCGGCGCGGCAGTACAGGCCCGCGTCGAACAGCGCCGACGAGAGGAATCCGCGCAGCAGGCGCTCGGATTCGGCCTCGTCGAAGGTCTCTTTGGTGGTCTTGTCCTTCACGAGCTCGATGCCGTAGAAGTAGCCGTCGCCGCGCACGTCGCCCACGATCGGAAGGTCGTGCAGCGTCTCGAGCTCGGCGCGGAACAGCGGCGCGTGGGTCTGCACGTTCTGCAGCAGCCCCTCCTCCTCGAAGATGTCGAGGTTCTCGAGCGCGACCGCGCACGAGACCGGGTGTCCGCCGAAGGTGTAGCCGTGCAGGAACGTCGTGTCGCCGTGGGCGAACGGCTCGAAGACGCGGTCGCTGACGATCGTGGCTCCGAGCGGCGCGTAGCCGCTGGTCAGCGCCTTGGCGCACGTGATCATGTCGGGCTCGTAGCCGTAGTGCTCGCAGGCGAACATCGTGCCGATGCGCCCGAACGCGCAGATCACTTCGTCCGAGACCAGGAGCACGTCGAGTTCGTCGCAGATCTCGCGCACCCGCTGGAAGTAGCCGGGCGGGGGAGTGAAGCATCCGCCCGCGTTCTGCACCGGCTCGAGGAAGACGGCCGCGACCGTCTCCGGCCCCTCGAAGAGGATGGCCTCGCGGATGCGCTCGGCGGCCCAGATGCCGAACGCGGCCTCGTCGGGTCCGGTGAAGCCCATCTCGCCGGCGCGGTACCAGTTGGTGTTGGGCACGCGGAATCCGCCGGGGGTGAGAGGCTCGAACGGCGCCTTCATGGCGGGGATGCCGGTGATGGCGAGGGCGCCCTGCGGGGTGCCGTGGTAGGCGATGGCGCGGGAGATGACCTTGTGCTTGCCGGGCTTGCCCTGCAGCTTCCAGTACTGCTTCGCGAGCTTGAACGCCGTCTCGACGGCCTCGCCGCCGCCGGAGGAGAAGAACACGCGATTGAGGTCGCCCGGGGCGTAGTCGGCGAGTCGCGCCGCGAGCTCGATCGCGGCCGGGTGGGCGTAGGACCACAGCGGGAAGAAGGCGAGCGATTCGGCCTGCTGGGCGCCGATCTCGGCGAGGCGACGACGGCCGTGCCCGGCGGCGACGACGAAGAGTCCGGCGAGTCCGTCGATGTACTCGCGGCCGTGGCTGTCCCACACGCGGTGGCCCTCGCCGCGCACCATGATCGGCACCGGCGCGCCCGCCTGGTTGGCGCCGTGGCGGGCGAAGTGCATCCACAGGTGGTCGCGGCTCTTGCGTTGCAGGTCGTCGTTGTCGAACGGGCCCGACGGGGAGTACCCGCGGGACGCCAGGGTGGGGGGTGCCGAATGCTGACCGGTCATGCCGGAGACGCTAACGGGTGCGACCCCGCATGACAAGGAAAAACGTCGTTGCGGATGTATTTCGCGACGGTTTCGGTTGTCTGAGTAGTTCTATTCAGCGGATAGCGAAGTTTTCGAGATCGATGGCGCGCCCGTCAGCTCCATGGCGACCCACAGCTCGCTGCGCGCGGCGAACCCCGACAGATCCCGCCCGAGCACGTGCTCGGCCAGGGCCACCCGCGCGCGCACCGTGTGGCGGTGCACGCCCAGCAGGCGGGCGGATGCCTCGTGCCCCCCGTCATGCGCGAGCCACACCCGCAACGTCGTGACCAGCTCGGTGCCGTGGGCCGCGTCGTGGGCGACGAGCGGCGCCAGCGTGGCGTCGGCGAGGCGCCGCGCATCGGGCGTCGCGAGGTGCGGGAGCAGTCCCACGTCCGCGACGATCTCGAACCGGCGCACGCGTCCCGTGCCGCGCTCCAGGGCGAGGCGCGCGCGGGACAGGGCGGTCGCAAGGTCGTCGTCCGGTACGGCGGCGACACCCACCCGGAGGTCGAAGGCCTCCGCGAGGTCGGCGGCCACGCGCTCGCCGCCGGTTCCCGCGAGCACGACGATCTGGTCGTCGTCGCGCCCGTAGAACACCTCGACCCCCGGTTCGTCGGCCCGCACGTCGAGCCAGTCGAAGATCGCGGCGCGACGGGAGGAGGCGGCATCCGTCACGGCCACGGTGCGATCGCCGCCCGGCAACGCGCCCCAGACGTCGCGCGCGATGCGGCGGGCGAGGGTGAGATCTCCCGCGAGAAGAGCCTGCAGCACGCCGCGCCGCAGCGCGCCGTAGCCGCGGTCCAGACGCTGGCGCTGCTCGAGTGCGAGGCCGGCCAGCGCCACGACGGCGGTCACGAGTCCGCGTTCCTCCTGGTCGAGGTGCGTCGCGGCGATCACGAGTGCGCCGCGGAGGCGTCCGGTGCGACCGAGGGTCTGCAGGCTGAAGGAGCCGGATGCCGCGTGCAGGGCCGATCCCGTGTTGGCGCCGCGCCGCAGGAGCGTCTGCACCTCGTCGGTCAGTGCCTCGGCGGCGTCGGACGTGAGAGCGTCGACCGGGTGGGCGTGGGTGAGCGCGCCGGAGGCGTCGAACAGGCCGACCCAGGTGCCGAGCTGCCTGGCCAGCTCGTCCACGATCGCGCCGAGTCCGCCGGGCCGCAGCGCCGCGAGGGAGATCGCCCGCTGCGCGGCGAGGGCCCAGCTGCGACGGGCGTATGCCTGGGCGGCGATCGCCTCGGCGTTCGCGCGGGCGACCGCGATGAAGGGGGTGCGGTAGGGCACTTCGACGAGCGGGAGTCCTGCCTCGCGACAGGCCGCCGCGAGCTCGGGCGGGATGCCGGCGCGCACGACCTCGGTGCCGAAGCCGACGGCGACGACTCCGCGGGAGGAGAGTCGTTCGACGTACGCCACGTACTCGTCGGGCTCCGCGGCCGTCGCGAGGAACTGCGTGCCGGTCGTCAGCAGCGCGAGCCCCTCGGACAGGAAGGGTGTGGGGTCGAGCAGGTCCGAGCTGTGCACCCATCGCAGCTCCGCATCGAGCGCGCCCGCCGGCAGGGCCTCCTCGGGCGTCTCGAGCCGCAGGCGCAGCTCGGTGCGCGCCAGCAGCGCGCGCAGGGTCGGGACGTGCGGCTCGGCCATGGGGTCCTCGGCGTTCGGGCGGCGGTGGCGGCATCCGGCCTGTACGGGATGGATGCCGTGATCGTTCCCGTTATACACGCCGTCGAGTGGTGGTCGTCAGTGTCGGCGGCTAGCGTCGCCGACATGAGCACCGCCGACACCCTCACCGTCCCGCTGGGCGGCCCCGCGCTTCCGCAGGAGCGCCGCCTCGTCACCGCGATCCCGGGCCCGCGGTCGCAGCAGCTCCTCGAGCGCAAGGCCGCAGCCGTGCCGGCGGGCGTCGGGCACACCGCCCCCATCCACGCGGTCGCCGCCGGCGGCGGCGTCGTGGTCGACGCCGACGGCAACTCCCTCATCGACCTCGGTTCGGGCATCGCGGTCACCACGGTCGGCAACAGCCACCCGGCGGTGGTCGCCGCCGTCGCGCAGCAGGCCGCGCAGTTCACCCACACCTGCTTCATGATCTCGCCGTACGACTCCTATGTCGCCGTCGCCGAGGCGCTCAACCGGCTGACGCCCGGCGATCACGAGAAGAAGACCGCGCTGTTCAACTCCGGCGCCGAGGCGGTCGAGAACGCGGTCAAGATCGCGCGCAAGTTCACCGCGCGGCCGGCCGTCGTCGCATTCGACCACGCGTACCACGGGCGCACGAACCTCACCATGGCCCTCACCGCGAAGGCCATGCCGTACAAGCTCGGCTTCGGCCCGTTCGCGGGCGAAATCTACCGGGCGCCGCTGTCGTACCCCTTCCGCGACGGACTGTCGGGTCCGGATGCCGCGGCCCGCGCGATCGCGATGATCGAGAAGCAGATCGGCGCGTCGCAGGTCGCTGCCGTGCTGATCGAGCCGATCCAGGGAGAGGGCGGGTTCATCGTTCCCGCCGACGGCTTCCTGCCCGCGCTCGCCGACTGGTGCCGCCAGAACGGCGTCGTCTTCATCGCCGACGAGGTGCAGACCGGCTTCGCCCGCACCGGCGCGATGTTCGCGAGCGAGCTGTTCGATGTCGTCCCCGATCTCGTGACGACCGCCAAGGGCATCGCCGCGGGCCTCCCGCTCGCCGCCGTCACGGGGCGCGCCGAGATCATGGATGCCTCGCACGCCGGGGGCCTGGGCGGCACCTACGGCGGCAACCCGATCGCGTGCGCCGCGGCACTCGCCGCGATCGACGTGTACGAGAGCGACGACCTCGCCGGCCGTGCCCGTGATCTGGGTGAGGTGCTCGTGGCCCGCCTCGAGGCGCTGCGGGCGGCCGATGCCCGCATCGGCGACGTGCGCGGACGCGGCGCGATGATCGCGGCCGAGTTCGTCGACCCCGCGACCGGCGCGCCCGATGCGACGCTCGCCGCCGCCGTCGCGAAAGCGTCGATCGCCGAGGGGGTCATCGTGCTCACGTGCGGCACCTACGGCAATGTCATCCGCTTCCTCCCGCCGCTGTCGATCCCGGACGCCCTCGTGCACGAGGCGTTCGACGTCATCGGCGCGGCCCTCGCGGCGAACTGAGCGCCGATGACCTCGATCACGAAGGACGTCGTCGTCATCGGCGCGGGCGCGGCGGGTCTCACCGCCGCCCACGAGCTGCGCCGCCAGGGGCTGTCGGTGGCGGTGCTCGAGGCCCGCGACCGCGTCGGCGGGCGGCTGTGGACCGACACGGTCGACGGCGCGGTGCTCGAGATCGGCGGCCAGTGGGTATCGCCCGATCAGACCGCGCTGCTCGAGACGCTCGACGAGCTGGGGCTCGAGACCTATCCGCGCTACCGAGAGGGCGACAGCATCTATCGCGGCCGGGACGGCGAGCTGCGCCGGTTCACCGGCGAGCTATTCCCGGTCTCCGAGGAGACGGCGGCGGCGATGACCGCGCTCATCGCACGCCTCGATGCGCTCACCGCCGAGATCGACCCGGATGCCCCGTGGGCGCACCCCGACGCGGTCGCGCTCGACACGATCTCGTTCGAGGCGTGGCTGCGCGCACAGTCCTCCGATGCCGAGGCGGTCGACAACATCGCCCTCTACGTCGCGGCGGCGATGCTCACCAAGCCCGCCCATGCGTTCTCCGCCCTGCAGGCGCTGCTCATGGCCGCGAGCGCCGGGAGCTTCTCGCACCTCGTCGACGCGGACTACATCCTCGACCGCCGCGTGATCGGCGGACTCCAGCAGGTGCCGCTGCTGCTCGCCGAGCGCCTCGGCGCCGATGTGCACCTGGGTGNGGTGGCATCCGCCCCCGACCTCGAGGTGCACGCGCGGTTCGCAGTGCTGGCCCTCGCTCCCACCCTCTTCGAGCGCATCGGCTTCGAGCCGCCGCTGCCCCGGCTGCAGCAGCAGCTGCACCAGCACCTCTCCATGGGGTTCGTGATCAAGGTGCACGCGGTCTACGACCGGCCGTTCTGGCGCGAGGCGGGCCTGTCGGGCACGGCGTTCAGCCCGTACGAGCTCGTGCACGAGGCCTACGACAACACCACCCACGGCGAGAGCCGCGGCACCCTCGTCGGGTTCGTGTCCGACCAGCGCGCCGACGACGTGTTCACCCTCGACGCCGACGAGCGGCGCACCCGTATCCTCGACGCCCTCGCCCGTTACTACGGCGACGAGGCGCGGCATCCCGTCGTCTACTTCGAGAGCGACTGGGGGAGCGAGGAGTGGACGCGCGGTGCCTACGCGGCGAGCTTCGACCTCGGCGGCCTGCACCGCTACGGTCCGCACCTGCGTGC
Organism: Microbacterium sp. Leaf351; assembly: GCF_001423825.1. Taxonomy (NCBI): domain Bacteria; kingdom Bacillati; phylum Actinomycetota; class Actinomycetes; order Micrococcales; family Microbacteriaceae; genus Microbacterium; species Microbacterium sp. Leaf351. The sequence continues at coordinate 55,744 of NZ_LMPK01000015.1, read as the reverse complement.
GCCCATCGGACCCGTCCACCTCGCGTGCAGCGACATGGCGGGCGCCGGTTACCAGCACGTCGACGGGGCGATCCGCATGGGTCGCGCCGCCGCCGCCGACATCCTGACCGCGGCCCGCCGGGCCGCCGCCGACTGACCACCACCGAGGAGAGCCCATGAGCGAGTACGCCGTCGTCAACCCCGCCACCGGCGAGACCCTGGCCACCTACGACACCCTCACCGACACCGAGCTGGCCGCGAAGGTCGCCGCTGCGG
>NZ_LMPK01000015.1:52184-55472 GCF_001423825.1 Microbacterium sp. Leaf351 | reverse complement strand
GGCCGAGCTCCACCGTGAGCGTCGCGACGAGCTGTCGGCGCTGATCGTGCGCGAGATGGGCAAGCCTCTCGCCGCGGCGGAGGGCGAGGTCGACTTCGCCGCCGACATCACCGAGTTCTACGCCGACAATGCCGGGCGGATCACCGCCGACCAGCCGATCGACATCCTCGGCGAGGGCACCGCGGTGATCCGCAAGGCGCCGATCGGCGTCCTGCTGGGCATCATGCCGTGGAACTTCCCGGCCTATCAGGTCGCGCGCTTCGCCGCACCGAACCTGGTGCTCGGAAACACCATCCTGCTCAAGCACGCTCCGCAGTGCCCCGAGTCGTCGGCCGCGATCGAGCGCATCTACCACGACGCCGGCGTGCCGGTCGGGGGATACACCAACCTCTACATCACCAACGACCAGGCGGCGACCGTCATCGCCGACCCGCGGGTGCAGGGCGTCTCGGTCACGGGATCCGAGCGGGCGGGCGCCGCGGTGGCGGAGATCGCCGGACGCAACCTCAAGAAGGTCGCGCTCGAGCTCGGCGGCTCCGATCCGTTCATCCTGCTCTCGACCGACGACCTCGACGGTGCCGTGAGCGCCGCGGTCGAGGCGCGCCTGGACAACACCGGGCAGTCGTGCAACGCGGCCAAGCGTTTCATCGTGGTCGCCGGTCTCTACGACGCGTTCGTCGAGAAGTTCACGGCTGCGATGACCGCGGCGACGGTCGGCGATCCGTTCGCCGAGGACACCGTGCTGGGCCCGCTCTCGTCGCTCGCCGCGGCGGAGCGCCTGGCCGCCCAGGTCGACCACGCGGTCGCCCAGGGTGCGACGCTGGTGGCCGGCGGCACGCGCGAGGGCGCCTTCTACGCGCCGACCGTGCTCACCGATGTCACCAGCGACATGGACGTCTACCGCGAGGAGCTCTTCGGCCCCGTCGGCGTCGTCTACCGCGTCGCCGGCGAGGACGAGGCCGTCGCGATCGCGAACGACACGTCGTTCGGCCTGGGCTCCTACGTCTTCACGACCGACCCGGCGCAGGCCGAGCGCGTCGCCGACGCCATCGATGCCGGAATGGTCTACGTGAACCTCGTGCTCGCCGACAGCCCCGAGCTGCCCTTCGGCGGCGTCAAGCGCAGCGGCACCTCCCGCGAGATGGGTCTGCTCGCCGCCGACGAGTTCGTCAACAAGAAGCTCGTCCGCGTCGCCGGCTGACCTCACGCCTCCTCGCCGAGGGCCGCACGGCACTCGGCGAGGGCCTCGTCGGCCCACTCGATCTGCTGCGCGGTCCCCCACCGTGTGGCGTCGGCGCGCGCGGCGTGGAACGACACGAGGGCGTCGCCGGGGCGACCCGCCGCCATCGCCGCCCAGCCGGCGTTGTTGTGCAGGGAGACGCGCCAGCGCTGTGTTCGCGCATCGGTGACGTCCTCGAGCGCGGCGAATGCTGCCGCGGTGTGCCGATCGCCGTTCGACGGGTCGGCGATCGCGAGCATGTGCAGGGCATCGACGTACAGGAAGACGAGACCGGCGGATGCCGCGGCATCCGCTGCCCGCCGGAAGTGCACGATCGCGCCCTGAGCGTCGCCGGCCGAGTTGTGCAGTCTTCCGCGCTCGAGCGCGACCCGCACGGCGGCGGCCGGCGCCTGCCCGGTGACCGTGTCGAGCACGGCGTGCGCACGCGCGTACCTCGCCTGCAGGCCGAGCGCGCGGGCGATCTGCGTCTCCAGCTCGGCCCGCTCGTCCTCGTCCGCCGCCGCTGCGGCAGCGGCGACGAGGCGCCCCTCGGATGCCGCGGCATCCCCGAAATCCCACAGCTCGTCGAGCCGCTCCTGTGCGAGGGTCATCCCGGAATCGTAGGCCGCGGAACGCGCCGAATCCCCCTCGTGCGGCGGCGCGATCGGGAGGAGAATCGGGGCATGGACGAGATCGGGGTGGTGGACAGTCTCGACGAGTCGGAGTGCTTGCGGCGCCTGGCGACGCAGCAGCTCGGACGGCTCGTCACGCATATCGGGAACGTGCTCGACGTGTTTCCGGTCAACTACGTCGTCACCGGCGGCGGCGACATCGTGTTCCGCACGGCCGAGGGCAGCAAGCTGTTCGAGCTGACCGTGAACGACGAGGTGCTGTTCGAGGTCGACGACCACACGGACGCCGGCGCATGGAGCGTGATCGTGCGCGGACACGCCCGGCGGCTCGAGACGGAGGCCGAGATCGAGGCCGCCGAGCAGCTCGGCCTTCATCCGTGGGTGCCGACTCTGAAGCGCAACTACGTGCGCGTCACGGCGGCCGAGATCACCGGTCGCGCCTTCGGATTCGCCCCCGAACCGGACCGCTCCGGGGTGCACGTGTTCTGACCCCGGGTCGCAGCGCGCCGGAGGCATGACGTACACTGGAACGTGCAGTAGAAGTCTGCATTCTTTTGCCGTGCCCGAAGATCGGGTGCGAGACCCCCTCCCTCCGGTTGCGGCAGAAGTGCGGGCGCCGAGACCTCCGGGTCTCTAGGGCGGTAGCTCAATTGGCAGAGCAGCGGTCTCCAAAACCGCAGGTTGCAGGTTCGATTCCTGTCCGCCCTGCGCGTCAGCGCAACAGCTGACACAACGATGATCCAGGTGGAGTCAATGGTCCAGGACGAGGCGAAGAACGACGTCGTCGCGAAAAGCGATGCACGCCGCGAGAAGAAGCCCAACATCTTCGCTCGCATCGTCCTGTTCATCCGTCAGGTCATCGCGGAACTGCGCAAGGTCGTCACCCCGACCCGGCAGGAGCTCGTCAAGTTCACAGCCGTCGTGCTGGGCTTCGTCATCGTCATGATGGCGGTGGTCTACGGACTCGACCTCCTGTTCGTGTGGCTGACGACCGTGGTGTTCGGAACCCCGGGCGCCTGAGCGCCGGATCCGCACCGGAGAACTGAGGAAGAACGCACGTGTCTGAAAAGTATGTCGACGACGCCGATTGGGCGACGGCCGCCGAGCAGTCCAGCGAGGACGACGCCGCGCAGGATGGCAACACGCTCGCCGCGGAAGAGGAGTCGGTGACCGCCGCCGAGCAGGTCGCGCTCCACGTCGAGGACGAGGATGACGCGGATTTCGACGACGACGTCGTCGAGATCGACGACCCGGAGGCTGATGCGATCGTGAACGACGCTCTCGAGATCGACGAGACTGCGGAGGCCGAGGCCGCCGCAGAGGTGCTCACCGACGCCGCTGCCGAGGAGGCCGCGGAGCTCGCCCAGGAGGCCGCCGACGAGGTCGCCCCCTACGACGGTCCCGAGCTCGGCGACGACCTCGACGTCGACGCCGATC
>NZ_LMPK01000015.1:49379-52162 GCF_001423825.1 Microbacterium sp. Leaf351 | reverse complement strand
CTCCTACGCCGGTTTCGAGCGCAAGGTGAAGGCCAACATCGAGCAGCGCAAGTCGACGCTCGAGGTCGAGGAGGACATCTACCAGGTCGAGGTCCCCATGGAGGACGTCGTCGAGATCAAGAACGGCCAGCGCAAGATGGTCACCCGCGTGCGCATCCCGGGCTACGTGCTCGTGCGCATGGAGCTCAACGAGGACACCTGGTCGGTCGTTCGCCACACGCCCGGCGTCACCGGCTTCGTCGGCAACGCGCACAATCCGACCCCGCTGCGCTTCGAAGAGGCCTTCACGATGCTGCAGTCGCTCGTCGAGGTGAAGGAGGCGGCCCCCGTCAAGGGCGGCGCCCCCGTCAAGGGCGCTCCGGCCGCGGCCCGCGTCATCCCCGCCGAGGTCGACTACGAGATCGGCGAGACCATCACGATCAAGGAGGGCTCGTTCGCGGGTCTCCCGGGCACCATCAGCGAGATCAAGCCCGAGAGCGGCAAGCTCACCGTGCTCGTCTCGCTGTTCGAGCGCGAGACCCCCGTCGAGCTGTCGTTCGACCAGGTCACCAAGCTCTGACACAGACCACCGCTCCCCGGAATGGCCGGGCTGCGGGAGAGAGGGATGCCGCGAGGCATCCGCTCGTTGAAAGGAAAAGGAAATGGCACCGAAGAAGAAGGTGACCGGCCTGATCAAGCTCCAGATCAACGCCGGCGCCGCCAACCCGGCGCCGCCGATCGGCCCCGCGCTCGGTCAGCATGGCGTCAACATCATGGAGTTCTGCAAGGCGTACAACGCCGCGACCGAGTCGCAGCGTGGCAACGTCATCCCGGTCGAGATCACCGTCTACGAAGACCGCAGCTTCACGTTCATCCTGAAGACCCCGCCGGCGGCGGAGCTCATCAAGAAGGCCGCTGGCGTGCAGAAGGGGTCCAAGACCCCGCACACGGTGAAGGTCGCCAAGCTCACCAAGGAGCAGGTGCGCCAGATCGCCGAGACCAAGCAGCCCGACCTCAACGCGAACGACATTGAGGCCGCATCGAAGATCATCGCCGGCACCGCCCGTTCCATGGGCATCACGGTCGAGGACTGAGGGGGAGCGTCACCATGGCACAGAAGTCCAAGGCGTACGAGGCCGCGAAGGCCAAGATCGACGCCGACAAGTTCTACACCGCCGCTGAGGCCGTCGCGCTCGCGAAGGAGACCGGTTCGGCGAAGTTCGACTCGACCGTCGAGGTCGCGCTGAAGCTCTCGGTCGACCCGCGCAAGGCCGACCAGATGGTGCGCGGCACCGTCATCCTTCCCCACGGCACCGGCAAGACGGCGCGCGTGATCGTGTTCGCGACGGGTCCGGCCGCGGAGGCCGCCATCGCCGCGGGTGCGGACGAGGTCGGCGGCGCCGAGCTCATCGAGAAGGTGGCCGGCGGCTACACCGCGTTCGACGCGGCGGTCTCGACCCCCGAGCTCATGGGCCAGGTCGGTCGTCTCGGCAAGGTGCTGGGTCCCCGTGGCCTCATGCCGAACCCGAAGACCGGCACCGTGACCCCCAACCCGGCCAAGGCCGTCGAGGAGATCAAGGGCGGCAAGATCGAGTTCCGCGTCGACAAGCACGCCAACGTGCACTTCGTCGTCGGCAAGGCCTCGTTCACGGCCGAGCAGCTGGGCGAGAACTTCACTGCCGCGGTCGACGAGATCGTGCGTCTGAAGCCGTCGAGCTCGAAGGGCCGCTACATCCAGAAGGGCGCCGTGTCGACCACGTTCGGCCCCGGCATCCCGCTGGACGTCAACTCGCTGGTCTGATCAGACCGCTTCCGAAAGGCCCTCTCCGTCTCGGAGGGGGCCCTTCGTCGTCTCGGGATGCCGCGGCTCACCCGCCGACGGCGAGGAGGACCCCGAGCGTCACCATGACGACGGCGATCACGGCGTCCAGCACCCGCCACGCGCGCGGTGTCGCGAGCACGGGCGCGAGGAGGCGAGCGCCGTAGCCGAGTGCGGCGAACCAGATGATGCTCGCGACGCCGGCGCCGAGCGCGAACCACCAGCGACCGTCGCCCTGCGAGGACGCGACCGAGCCGAGCAGGAACACCGTGTCGAGGTAGACGTGCGGGTTCAGCCAGGTGAGGGCGAGGGCGGTGCCGACGACGGCGCGACGTCGGGTCGCGGTGAGCGTTCCGGACGAGACGGAGGCCGCGGCATCCGTCGCTGGACCCGTCACTGTCAGCGTCTCGCCCGCCGGTCGCAGCGCCCGTCGGGCGGCGAGCAGCCCGTAGCCGATCAGGAACGCGGCGCCGGCGATGCGCACCGCGATCGCGAGCCACGGCACCCCGTGCAGCAGGAGCCCGATGCCGCTGACGCCGAGAGCGATGAGCGCGAGGTCGCTGAGGGTGCAGACCGCGACGACGGCGAGCACGTGCTCGCGGCGGATGCCCTGCCGCAGCACGAACAGGTTCTGGGCGCCGATCGCCACGATGAGCGAGGAGCCGAGGCCGAGACCGGCGAGGAGGGAGGCGAGCACACCTCGACCGTACGATCCGCCTAGACTTCACGCCAGCTCATGTATCTGTCGCTACATAAGGAGAACTGATGGCCCGTCTCCCGCTGTCGCACGCCGAGACCCTGGCCGTCGTGGTCGAGGAGGGGACGATGGATGCCGCGGCCCGTCGTCTGCGCATCACCCCGTCGGCGGTCAGCCAGCGCATCTCCGCGCTCGAGGCGCAGCTCGGTCAGGTCCTGCTCGTGCGGGGCCGCCCGGCGCGCGCCACGTCCGCAGGCCGGAGCGTCGTGCGCTGGGCGCGGGAGGTGG
>NZ_LMPK01000015.1:47002-49374 GCF_001423825.1 Microbacterium sp. Leaf351 | reverse complement strand
GATCGCGGTCAACGCCGACTCCCTCGCGACGTGGCTGCTGCCGGCGCTCGTCGAGCTCACCACGACGCATCCTGTCGTCGTCGACCTGCGACGCGCTGACGAGGACGACACGGCCGATCTGCTCGCCGAGGGGGCCGTGCTGGCGGCCGTCACCACGCGACGGGCGCCGGTGAGCGGATGCCGCTCCCTCCCGCTGGGCACAATGGTCTACGAAGCCGTCGCCGAGCGTACCTTCGCGGAGCGCTGGTTCGCAGGCGGGGCGGCGACGCGCGAGACGCTCGAGCGCGCGCCGGTCGTCGACTTCGACCGGCGTGACGATCTGCAGACACGGTGGCTCGAGGAGCACGGCGCGGACCCGGCGCGCCCGCCCCGGCACTACGTGCCGGCGTCGGTGGAGTTCGCGCGCGCGATCACCTCGGGGATGGGCTGGGGGCTCCTGCCCCGGTCGCAGAGCGGCGATGCCCTGGCCGATGGTCGACTCGTGGCCCTCGGCGGGGCGCCCGCACGGGTGCCGCTGTACTGGCAGCACTGGAATCTGCGCTCGCCACTCGTCGACGCGCTCACGGCACGGGTGCGAGCCGCGGCATCCGTCGCCCTCGACTCGCCCTGACCCCGGGGCGAGCCGCGGTCAGGCCTCGCCGACCTGCAGCACGGTCTTGCCGCGCGTGTGACCCTGCTCGAGCGAGGTGTGCGCAGCGGCCGCGTCGGTCAGCTCGTACACCTTGTCGACGTAGACCTGGATCGACCGGGAGTCGAGCAGGCGGGCGATCGTGGCGAGCACATCGCCGTCGGGGATGTACTTGTAGCTCGTGGCGCGCACACCCGCGGCCCGCGCCGCCTCGGCGTAGCCCGGCCACGATCCGGTCGGCACGAGCACGTACAGTCCGCCGGGGCGCAGCACCTGCAGCGACCGGGTGCCGGTGTCGTCCGCCGCGTTGCCGACGAGGTCGATCACGACGTCGACCTCGGTGAGGACGCCTTCGAAGCGGGTCGAGCGGTAGTCGATCACCTCGGCCGCGCCGAGCTCGCGCAGCCACTGCGCGTTGCCGGCAGACGCCGTCGTCGTCACCCGTGCGCCGAAGTACGCGGCCAGCTGCACGGCGAAGTGGCCGACTCCGCCGGAGCCGGCATGGATGAGGATGCTCTGCCCCTCGTGCGCGTGCGCCGTCTCGACCACGAGCCCCCACGCGGTGAGCGCCGCGAGCGGTACGGCCGCGGCTTCGGCGTGCGACAGCGTGGTGGGCTTGCGCGCGAGCGAGAGGGTCGGCACGACCGCGTACTCGGCGTACGAGCCACCCGTGCGCGGGAAGGCGACGGTGCCGAACACCTCGGTGTCGGGCGGGAAGGGGTGCGCCTCGAACGGAGACGCGACCACGATCCCGCTGAGGTCGAAGCCGAGCGTCGAGGGCAGGGACGGCACGGCGCCAGAGACACCCGCGCCGGCGCGGGTCTTCGCGTCGATGGGGTTGATGCCGGCGGCGACGACCCGCACGAGCACCTCGCTGAGCACGGGGCTCGGCACCGGCACGTCGGCGACATGCAGAACGTCGGGGGCGCCGGTCTCGTCGAAGACGACGGCACGCATGGTCGATGGAGCGGTGAATCCACTCGTCGCGACGGATGTCGCGGAGTGCGCGGCGCGCAGCGGCCTGAATCGCAAGGTCGCTCCTTCCCCCGTGTGTGTCATCGTCGGCAGCACACTGCCCTTGGAGCCTTCAGTCAAGCGCGGCAATGTCTCATCGGTGTTACGGCGGTGCTACCGGGTGGAGAAGGTGCCCTCGGACCCTCCTGGGTGCGTCACAGGGCCTCCCGTCCGCCGGTGCGTCACGCCCCCGGCGCCGCGCGCCCGGCGGGGCTCAGGCCTCGGGGACCTCGCCCGAGGCGAGGGCGTGCAGCAGTTCGGTCAGCTTCTCGATCGACTCGAGCGGCCAGTCGCTGAGGGCGGAGAACAGGCGGCCTTCGAGGGGGCCGCGAGCGGTCTCGATGCGCTCTGCGCCGAGCGGGGTGACCGAGATCACCCGCACCCGTCCGTCGTGCGGATCGGGTGTGCGCTGGATGAGTCCGAGCTCTTCCAGCTCGCCGACCTGGCGGCTGATCATGCCCTTGTCGGCCACGAGCCGCTCCGCGAGGGTCGAGGCGGTGACGGGGCCGCCGCGGGAGATCACCGAGAGGATCTTGAACGTGCCCGGCAGCATTCCGGGGCTCGCGGCCTCGGCGAGTGCGGCGTAGTAGCGGCGGAACTCGCTCGCAAGCTCCGCGAACGCTCCTTCCAGGCCGCGCACCGCCGCCTGACGGACGGGGTCGGCCGTCTCGTCAGGCGCCGGTGCAGCACTCGCCTCGGAGATCACCGGGACACCGTACCGCGCGATGCG
>NZ_LMPK01000015.1:46339-46963 GCF_001423825.1 Microbacterium sp. Leaf351 | reverse complement strand
CCTCGGCGACGGTGACCGTGGCGAGGTCGGCTTCGGATGCCGCGGCCCGCTCACTGTTGGTCATGCGGGTGAGCGGCTTGTTGGGCAGGAACACGATCGCCAGCACGCTGATGATCGCGAACGGCACCGCGATCAGGAACGAGTGCGAGATGCCCTGCGCGTAGACGTCCTCGAAGATCTGGCGGATGCCGTCGGGCAGCGTCGAGACCTGAGGAATCGTGCCGCTCTGCAGCTGCTGGGCGAGCTGGGCGCCCTGCGCTCCGAGGGCGTGCAGGGCGGCGCCGATGTCGGCGGCCCGCGCGGTGACCAGTTCCGCGACCTTCGCGGCGAGAGCGGCACCCATGACCGAGACGCCGATCGTGCCGCCGAGGCTGCGGAAGAAGGTGACCCCCGAGCTCGAGACGCCGATCTGCGACGGGTCGGCGGTGTTCTGCACGACCAGCACGAGGTTCTGCATCGTCATGCCGACGCCGGCCCCGAGCAGGAACATGTAGACCGAGACCACGACGAAGTTGGTGTCGTACGAGATGGTCGACAGCAGGTACGAGCCCGCCACGAGCAGCACGCCACCCACGACGAGGTACGGCTTCCAGCGGCCGAAGCGGCTGATGAGCTGTCCGACGC
>NZ_LMPK01000015.1:45400-46328 GCF_001423825.1 Microbacterium sp. Leaf351 | reverse complement strand
GGCGCCGCGCGCCAGCTGCATGTACTGGGCGAGGAAGACGGATGCCCCGAACATCGCGATGCCGGTGGCGATCGACGCGACGACGGCGAGCGAGAAGGTGCGGTTGCGGAAGAGCGTGAGCGGCACGAGCGGCTCGGCGACGAGCAGTTCGGTCACGACGAAGAGCACCGCGGCCACGACGGCGCCGCCCACCATGAGCAGGGTCGGCAGGCTCCACCAGTCGTACGACGTGCCGGCATTGGTGACCCAGATCAGCAGCAGGGACACGGCCGTGGAGAGCAGCACGATGCCGAGGTAATCGATACGTGCGCGGGTCGACTCGCGTGCCGGCAGGTGCAGCGTGCGCTGCACGATGAACAGGGCGGCCACGGCGAAGGGGAGGGCGACGAAGAAGTTCCAGCGCCAGCCCCAGGCATCCGTGATGACGCCGCCGAGGAGCGGGCCGCCGACCGTGGCGACGGCCATGACCGCGCCGAACAGGCCCATGTAGCGTCCGCGCTCGCGCGGGCTGATGATGTCGGCCATGATGACCTGGCTCAAGGCGGCGAGGCCGCCGGCGCCGAGGCCCTGCACGGCACGGAAGGCGATGAGCATGCCCGGGTTCTGCGAGAAGCCGGCGGCGGCGGTCGCCAGCACGAAGATCAGGATCGACACCTGGAAGAGCACCTTGCGGTTCATCAGGTCGGCGAGCTTGCCCCACACCGGCGTGGAGATCGCGGTGGTGAGCAGCGTCGCGGTCACCACCCAGGTGTACGCGGCTTGATCGCCCGAGAGGTCGTGCACGATGACCGGCAGCGAGGTCGAGACGACCGTCGAGGCGAGCATCGAGACGAACATGCCGAGCAGCAGCCCGATGAGCGCCTCGATGACCTGTCGGGGGGAGCGCGATGTCTCTGCGACGGTCGGAACCGGAGAGGTGATGGTGGCC
>NZ_LMPK01000015.1:43572-45359 GCF_001423825.1 Microbacterium sp. Leaf351 | reverse complement strand
AACTATATGAATCTCGTTGCGCTGTGTCAACTACTTTGGGCGGGCGCGCTGAAGACCCCGCCGTGGCGGGGGAGTGCGTGCCGGGCTCAGTCCGAGAGCGCGAGCGCCCGGAACGCCTCGCGACCAGCCGCGGGTGCGGCCGCGGCATCCGAGCCGGTGCGCGCCAGCGTCGTGCGGCGATAGAGCTCGTCGATGAGGGATGTCGCCAGCCGCACGAGCTTCGCGATCTCGATGTCGTCGCGCTCGACCCAGGCGCAGCGCGGCTCGTCGCCGACCGGCACGAAGCCGTCGTGCTGCTCCCACGCGACGAGGGTGCGCTCGGCGCCCAGCACGTGCTGCTGCCACCACACCTGACGCAGGTAGGTGCGCGGGATCGACTTCCACGACTTGTTGGTCGTCTTGATCTCGGCGAGGGTGATGCGGCCGCGGTCGTCGATGCCGATGCCGTCGGGGGTCGCGAGGTGCCGCGGCTCGACCACCGCGTGGAAGAGGGCCGTCGAGGGCTGGATGCCGTGGGTCGCCGCCACCCAGGCGGCGATCTCCGGCTCGCGTCGCCGGCCGTGGTCCGTGTAGGCGTTGCCGGAGAAGCGCTGGCCCTGCAGTTTCGCGTCGGCAGCTCGCGAGATGGATGCCGCAGATGACAGGGCCGCGACATCCGTCGCCGTGATGCCGCGGGACCGCGCCCGCACCCAGGCCACGCGATCGCGGGAATCCGCGACGATGCGTGCGGCCAGTTCGGGTGTCACGTGTTCGACCCTACGTCCGGGCCGGGACAGCCGTCGGTCGCGACATGCGAGGGGCTCGACCCGGCGGTGAGGGTTTCTTGGAAATCTGGGAGATCTCTATGAAACAATGAAGAAACATCTGATCCCTAACGTCGCTCCCGTTGCGTGCGCCCGTGTCGCGCGCTCGAGAAGGGGATCCATGTCTGAGTCGTCCGCGCGCACCCGCCGACCTTCCCGCCGCCTCATGCGGCTCGCCGCAGCCGGCGCGGCGCTCGCGCTGGCCATCACAGGCCTCTCTCTCCCGGCCCAGGCGGCCGAGCCGGCGGCCGGAGCGACGACCGCCGGGGACCCGTTGTTCCCGAACGTCGGCAACGCGGGCTACGACGTGCAGAACTACGACATCGCGATGACCTATCGCACCAAGACCGACATCTCGGCCGTCACGACGATCACCGCCATCGCGGCGAGCCCGCTGTCGTCGTTCGCCCTCGACTTCGAGGGCCTGACGGTCGAGAGCGTCCTCGTCAACGGCACCGCGGCGAGCTACGTGCGCGAGAACGACGCCGCGGCCGTGCGGTACAAGCTGATCGTCACCCCCGCGCAGCCGGTGGTCGGCGAGTTCACGGTCGCCGTCGCCTATTCCGGCGCGCCCGTCCGGCACATCGACCACGACGGGTCCTCCGAGGGGTGGGTGCCCACGACCGACGGCGTCACCGCGCTCGGCCAGCCGGTCGGGTCGATGGCGTGGTTCCCGAACAACAACACTCCCGCCGACAAGGCGACCTACCGCATCGCGGTGACGGCGCCCTCGGTTGCAGGTGGCAACCCGCTGGTCGTCGCGAGCAACGGCGAGCTGACGTCGAAGACCGTGGACGATGTCGCCGGCACGACGCAATGGGTATGGACGCAGACCAAGCCGATGGCATCCGAGCTCTCGGTGCTGTCGATCGGTCGCTTCAACATCCTCGAGAGCGACATCGTGCTCGCGAGCGGTCGCACCCTGCACGAGTGGAGCTTCGTCGACCCGACGATCTCCACCAACACGCAGAACACGATCAACAC
>NZ_LMPK01000015.1:41252-43551 GCF_001423825.1 Microbacterium sp. Leaf351 | reverse complement strand
GAGCGTCGGCTATGCACTGGAGACGCAGGACCGTCCGTTCTTCGATGGCAGCATCAGCGCACCCACTCTGATCCACGAGCTCGTCCACCAGTGGCTCGGTAACGAGGTCGCACCGGCCGATTGGTCGCACATCTGGCTGAACGAGGGTGCTGCCGAGTTCTTCACGACCTATTACCAGTACGCGACCAGCACGGCAGTGAACCCGACGACCCCCGAGAACGACAGCTACTCGTCCTGGAACTCGGCGACCTCGTCGCGCTGGACCGTGCCGACGGTGGGCTTCACGGACCCCTCGGAGCTCTACGACTGGCAGGTCTACAACCGCGGCAAGTACACCCTCGGTGCGCTGATGACGGCGATCGGTCGTCAGGCGTTTGACCAGCTGTACGCGGAATGGACCGCTCGTCACGCCGGCGGGTCGGCGACGACCGCCGACTTCATCGCGCTCGCCGAGGAGGTGTCGGGACGTGACCTCGGCGCGTTCTTCCAGGACTGGCTCTACGACACCGACAAGCCGGCGTGGCCGCCGGTATGGTCGGCGAATGCGTCGCTCGTCGTTCCCGACGGCACCACCTATGCCGCCGGAGACCCGCTCACGCTGAAGCTGGCGGTGCAGAGCACCGGTCGGGTGACGCTCACAGGTGGAAAGGTCGTCGTCGACGGCTCGACTCTCCTGCCCGAGATCACCCTGCCGACGCCGCTTCCCGCCGGACTGTCGATCGAGGGAACCGACCTCGTCTGGTCGGTGCCCGACACCCCCACCGGTTCGTCGGCTTCGCTGGATATCCCGTTCACCATCGCCGCCGATTCCTCCGGTGCGCCCGTGGAGTTCTCCATCAGCGCTCCGGGGCTCGGCTCCACGGTGACGTCGGGCGTGTTCTCCTTCACGACCGCGGGACCGGTGAAGCTCACCCTGCTGAACATCAACGACTTCCACGGCCGCATCGACGCCAACACGGTGAAGTTCGCCGGAACCATCGAGACCCTCCGCGAGGCGGGCCGCGACGACCACACGCTCCTCCTGTCGGACGGCGACAACATCGGGGCATCCTTGTTCGCCTCGTCGTACTTCAACGACGAGCCCACGATCGACGTGCTCAATGCGCTCGACCTGGCCGCCTCGGCGGCAGGCAACCACGAGTTCGACAAGGGGTACAGCGACCTCGTCGGCCGGGTGTCGGACAGCGCCGACTTCTCCTATCTGGGGGCGAACGTATACCTGAAGGGAACGACGACACCCGCACTTCCGGAGTACGCGGTGATCGATGTCGCCGGACTCAAGGTCGCGGTGATCGGAGCGATCACGCAGGAGACACCCGCGCTCGTCGCGCCGGGCGGGATCAGCTCCCTCGACTTCGGTGACCCGGTCGCGGCGGTGAACCGCGTCGCCGAGTCCCTCGAGGGCACGGTGGACGTGATCATCGCCGAGTACCACGAGGGCGCCTCCGCGGGCACTCCCGACAACGCCACCATCGAGCAGGAGGTCGCCGCCGGCGGCGCGTTCTCGCGCATCGTCACGGACACGTCGGCATCCGTCGACGCGATCTTCACCGGTCACACGCACAAGCTGTACGACTGGGATGCCCCGGTGCCCGGCACCGATCGGACCCGACCCGTCATCCAGACCGGGAGCTACGGCGAGAATATCGGCAAGGTCGTCATGGAGATCGACCGCACCACCGGTGCAGTGACCGTGGCCCAATCGGGCAACGTCGCGCGGCTGGCGTCGCAGGTGTTCCCGAACGACGCGGCGGCCACCGCTGCGGCCAGCAAGGCGCTCGACGACCAGCTCATCGCACGGTTCCCGCGTGTGGCCGAGGTCGCGACCATCGTCGACGAGACGCTCGCTCAGGCGCGCGTCGTCGGTGAGCAGCCCGTGGGATCGGTGACCGCGGATATCACGACCGCGTTCGCGGGCGGGTCCTATGCGGAGTCCGGCTACGCCGGCGGCAGCCGTGACAACCGCGCCGCTCAGTCCACCCTCGGCAACCTGGTGGCGGACGCGCTGGTGTCGACGCTCGCCGACCCGGACCGCGGTGGCGCCGAGATCGGCGTCGTCAATCCCGGCGGCCTGCGCGCCGAGCTCTACGAGGGCACGGACGGTGTGATCACCTACGCCGAGGCGAACGCGGTGCTGCCGTTCGTGAACAACCTCTGGACGACCACGCTCACCGGCGCACAGTTCACCGCGGCCCTCGAGCAGCAGTGGCAGCCGGAGGGCAGCAGCCGCCCGTACCTCGCCCTGGGGCTCTCGTCGAACGTCAGCTACACGTTCGATGCGACCAAGCCGCGAGGTGAG
>NZ_LMPK01000015.1:32360-41206 GCF_001423825.1 Microbacterium sp. Leaf351 | reverse complement strand
CCTCGACGCGCGACTCGGGCCTCATCGACCGCGACGCGTGGATCTCCTACCTGCAGGCGCATCCGGGGCTCTCGCCCCAGTTCGCGAGTCGTTCGGCCCAGCTCACCGGGGTGCCCGCGTCGGTCATGCGGGGGCAGACGATCGAGTTCGCACTGTCGAGCGTCGACCTCACGTCTCTCGGCAGCCCGCGCTCCACGACCGTCACCCCCCGGGTCACCGGTAGCTCGGCGACGTTCGCGCCCATCCCGGTGACGAACGGCACCGCGAACGTCTCGCTGACGTTCCCCGTCGACGCGACGCCGCAGAGCACGATCGAGTTGACGGTCGCTCCGGGTGGCACGACGGTGGTGGTCCCGATCCAGGTCGCGGCCGGACAGACCGGGCCGATCCCGCCGACCACGACGCCGGTGCCCGCCACCGACGAGCAGCTGCTGGCCGAGCTCGAAGGTCTCATCAGCGTGCCGTCGCCGAACCTGGTCGCGGGCGAGACGGTGGTCATCACCGTCGGCACGCAGTACGCCGGACAGTGGGTCACCGTCTGGCTGCACTCGACGCCCACGCAGGTCGGCGGCTGGTACCAGGTGGCGGCCGACGGCACCATCACGGTCACGCTGCCGGTCGGTGTCAGCGGATCGCACCGGCTCGTCGTGCTCGACGCCTCGGGCAACGTCATCGGATGGTCCTCGGTCGCGCTGAGCCTGCCGCCGGCCACGGGGCTGCCGGCGAGCGGCGCCCTGCCCAAGACCGGCGCGGATGCCTCGTGGCTCGGCGGCGTGACGATGCTCGCGCTCCTTCTCATCGGCGCGGGAGTCATCGCGCGAGTGCGCCCGCAGCGCCGGAGCTGATCCGCCGCATCCACCCGAAGGCCCCGCTGAACACCGGCGGGGCCTTCGGGTTTGGCGGGGGCAGCGGCATCCCGTATGCTGATGTCAAGCCGAAGACCGCCGGTCATCGTCGTGCGCGACAGCGCAGGTCGATCGAAGCTCTGCAACGCAGGGGCCCGCGCAGGTGTACGAACGAACTCCCGATCATCGGGCATGTGAAGCTCCGTGCGCTTGCGCCGGAGCTTTTTTCGTTGCCGGGAAGGTCTCAGGCCGGCGATCCGCCATCGCGGATCGTCACGTGGATACAAGGAGTGGCCATGGCGCAGAAGGAAGCGACGGTCGCCGAGCTCACGAAGAATTTCGAGGACTCGACTGCCGTACTGCTCACCGAGTACCGCGGTCTGACGGTTGCCGAGCTCAAGGAGCTCCGCAACACCATCCGTCAGGACGCGGAGTACGCCGTGGTGAAGAACACGCTGTCCAAGATCGCCGCGAACAACGCGGGGATCACGGAGCTGGACGAGGACTTTGCCGGTCCTTCGGCCATCGCCTTCGTGCACGGTGACCCGGTCGCCGTCGCGAAGGGCCTGCGCGCCTTCGCCAAGGCACACCCTCTTCTCGTGATCAAGGGCGGCTACTTCGACGGTGCCCCCCTGAGCGCGGACGAGGTCAACAAGTTGGCCGACCTCGAGAGCCGTGAAGTCCTGCTGGCGAAGCTCGCCGGTGCGATGAAGGCCTCGCTGTTCGGTGCCGCTTATCTCTTCAACGCCCCGCTGTCGAAGGCCGTTCGCACGGTCGACGCGCTGCGTGAGAAGCAGGAGTCCGCGGCCTGAGTCGGCCCGCGGTGGACAAACCCCAATCAAGGAGAAACATCATGGCAAAGCTCAGCACTGAGGAGCTGCTCGACGCCTTCAAGGAGCTCACGCTCATCGAGCTCAGCGAGTTCGTCAAGAAGTTCGAGGAGACCTTCGAGGTCACCGCCGCCGCTCCGGTCGCCGTCGCGGCCGCTCCGGCCGCCGGTGGCGCCGGTGGTGCCGCCGAGGAGGTCGAGGAGAAGGACTCGTTCGACGTCATCCTCGAGGCTGCCGGCGACAAGAAGATCCAGGTCATCAAGGTCGTCCGCGAGCTCACCTCGCTCGGCCTCGGCGAGGCCAAGGCTGTTGTCGATGGCGCCCCCAAGGCCGTCATCGAGGGCGCCAACAAGGAGGCCGCCGACAAGGCGAAGGCCGCTCTCGAAGAGGCCGGCGCGACGGTTACCCTCAAGTAATCCCGCTGCTCTCAGCTCCGAAGGCCCCCGGCACTGCGCCGGGGGCCTTCGTCCTGTCCGGAGCGATGTGCTGATGGCGGATACCTCGTCCCGCCGATATGCGCAGTGCGCGACGCATCTATAGCGCAGAGTCTGGAGTTCGCGCATGAGAGAAATCTCATCGACCGTTCACACACTCGTCACAGAAATGTCGTCCTGACCAACATCGGGTCTCTTAGCCTCACAGGGTTGCTCTCAGCCCTGAACTAGGAGACTCATGTCCATTTCCCAGCCACGCAGGAGAGCGCTCGCCATCATCGCGGGCGCATCCCTCCTCATCGGCATCGCAGCGCCCGGCACGGCGCTCGCGGCCTCGGCGGCAGAACCCGCCCCGGCCGACGTCATCATCAACGAGGCCTACCTCAAGGGCGGCAGCGCCGGCGCGCCCTTCACCAACAAGTTCATCGAGCTCTACAACGCCGGAGGGACCGCGCAGAACCTGACCGGTTGGTCGCTCCAGTACCGGTCCGCGTCCGGCACCGGCGTGGCGACGACGGTCACCCTCTCGGGCACGATCAACCCGGGTTCGTACTTCCTCGTGCAGGCCGCCTCGAACGGCGCCAACGGCGTCGCGCTGCCCACGCCCGATCAGGTGACGAGCTTCAACCCCGGTGGACAGAACGGCGTGCTCTGGCTCTCCGACCAGTCCTCCCCCCTCACCCTCACCCCGGGCTCGGTGGTCGGCACCCCGGGCGTCGTGGACCTCCTCGGCTACGGCAGCGGCAACACGTTCGAGACCAAGGCCGCCCCCGACGCCGGCGGCAACACCACGCCCAACGCCTTGACGCGCACGGGCTTCGTCGACACCGACGACAACTCCACGGACTTCACGGTCACGACGACCGTCACCCCCCAGAACTCCGGCTCGGGCAGCACACCGAACCCGACCGACTCTCCCAGCGCCTCGCCCTCGCCGACCGCATCGAGCACGCCGACGCCCACCACGTCGCCCACCACGGCGCCGGGTGAGATCACGCCGATCTCCGCGATTCAGGGCACCGGCGACACCTCACCGCTCTCCGGTCAGACCGTCACCACCCGCGGAGTCGTGACCGCGGCCTACCCGACCGGCGGCTTCAACGGCTTCTACATCCAGACCCCCGGCACCGGCGGCGCCATCGACTTCGGCACCCACACCGCATCCGATGCGGTCTTCGTCTTCGGCTCGGCCGCGACGGCGAAGGTCTCCGTAGGCCAGTATGTCGAGGTCACCGGAAGCGTGACCGAGTACCAGGGGCTCACCGAGATCAACGGCACCGCCAATGGCACGACGGTCTTGTCCGAGACGGCGCCGGCGCCCGTCGCGGCTGCGACTGTCGCCTTCCCCGCGACCGACCAGCAGCGCGAGTCGCTCGAGGGCATGCTGATCCTTCCCCAGGGCGACTACACCGTCACCAACACCTACTCGACGAACCAGTACGCCGAGATCGGTCTGGCAACCGGCACCACCCCGCTGATCACGCCGACGGAGATCGCCCGACCCGGCACCGCCGCGTACGCGCAGGCCGTGGCGGACAACGCCGCCCGGGGTGTGACGCTCGACGACGGGGCATCCATCAACTTCCTCAGCTCCGCGAACAAGAGCATCGCGCTCCCGTACCTGAGCGATCACGACATCACCGTCGGTGCTCCGGTCACGTTTGCGAAGCCTGTCGTGCTCGACTATCGCAACAGCACCTGGAAGTTCCAGCCCACCGCGCAGCTCCTGGCGGGGGGAGACACCTCGTTCGTGGCCATCGCGGACGGGCGTCCCACGAGCGCACCGAACGTCGGCGGCGACATCCAGCTCGCCAGCTTCAACGTGCTCAACTACTTCACCACCACGGGCGCCGACTATGTCGCCGCCGGCAACACCTGCTCGTTCTACACCGATCGCGCGGGCAACAACGTGACGGTGAACAACTGCTCGGGATCGGGCCCGCGCGGCGCCGCCGACGCAGCGAACCTGAAGCGTCAGCAGGACAAGATCGTCGCGGCGATCAACGGGCTGGGCGCCGACGTGGTCTCGCTCGAGGAGATCGAGAACTCGTCCAAGTTCGGTAAGGACCGGGATTCCGCGCTCTCGACGCTCGTGAACGCGTTGAACAGCGCCCTCGGATCCGAGCAGTGGTCGTTCGTGCCGTCGCCGGCAGCCGATGCGCTCCTGCCGCTCGACCAGCAGGATGTCATCCGCACGGCGTTCATCTACAAGGCATCGCTGGTCAAGCCGGTCGGCGCCTCCGTCGTGCTCAACGACAGCGCCTTCTCGAACGCGCGCCAACCACTCGCCCAGGCCTTCACGGCGGCCGACGGCACCTCTGCGCAGTTCATCGCCATCGTGAACCACTTCAAGTCGAAGGGGTCGGGAACGGGCGCGGACGCGGACCAGGGCGACGGCCAGGGCGCGAGCAACGCATCGCGTGTGGCTCAGGCGCACGCGCTCGTGGCGTTCGCCGATGGGCTGAAGACGTCCGTCGGCACCGACAAGGTCTTCCTGCTGGGCGATTTCAACTCCTACAGCCAGGAGGACCCGATCAAGGTCATCACCGACGCGGGCTACATCCAGCAGGGCGCCGAGGAGTACACCTACTCGTTCAGCGGCCAGTCGGGTTCGCTCGACCACATCTTCGCGTCGCCGTCGGCTCAGGCCGCGGTCACGGGTGCGCACGTGTGGAACATCAACGCAGGTGAGTCCGTGGCGCTGGAGTACAGCCGCTACAACTACAACGCGACCGACTTCTACCGTGCCGACGCATTCCGATCGAGCGACCACGACCCGCTCGTGGTGGGTGTGACGCTGTCGCACAAGATCGAGCTCAACCTCCTCAACATCAACGACTTCCACGGGCGCATCGACGGCAACACCGTCGCGTTCGCGGGAACCGTCGAGGAGCAGCGCGCCGCCTACGGCGAAGGCAACACCCTCCTGCTGTCGGCCGGTGACAACATCGGTGCCTCGCTGTTCGCCTCCGCGGTCGCCGAGGACAAGCCGACCCTCGACGTGCTCAACGCGCTCGACCTGGCGGCGTCGGCTGTGGGCAACCACGAGTTCGACCGCGGCTACGCCGACCTCTCCGGTCGCGTGCAGGATGCGGCGGACTTCCCGTATCTCGGCGCCAACGTCTACAAGGCGGGCACCAGCGAGCCGGCGCTTCCCGAGTACACCATCGTCGACGCGGGTGGCCTGAAGGTCGCGGTCATCGGCGTCATCACGCAGGAGACCCCGAGCCTGGTCGCTCCCGGCGGCATCACCGGACTCACCTTCGGTGACCCGGTCGCGGCCGTGAACCGCGTCGCGGCGGAACTCGCCGGCACGGTCGACGTGATCGTCGCCGAGTACCACGAGGGAGCGGGGGCGGGAACCCCGGAGAAGGCGACGCTTGACCAGGAGGTCGCGGCCGGCGGTGCGTTCGCGGACATCGTGACGAAGACCTCGTCCAGCGTCGACGTCATCTTCACCGGCCACACCCACAAGCAGTACGTGTGGGATGCCCCGGTCCCGGGTGTCGAAGGCAAGACCCGCCCCATCGTTCAGACCGGCAACTACGGCGAGAACCTCGGACAGGTCGTGCTCTCGATCGACGGCGCGTCCCATGACGTGCTCGGCTACACGGCACGCAACATCTCCCGCTCGACCACCCCGGCGGCCACGCTGATCTCGACCTACCCCCGGGTGGCCGAGGTCAACGCGATCACGAACGCTGCACTCGCGAGCGCGGCGGCCATCGGCAACCAGCCGAAGGGATCGGTCACGGCGGACATCACGACGTCGTACACCGGTGGCAGCTACGTCGACGGGAAGTACGCAGGCGCCACCGCCCGCGACAACCGTGCCGGCCAGTCCACGATCGGAAACCTCGTGGCCGACTCTCTCGTCGCCTCGCTCGGCTCGGCCGATCGCGGCGGCGCCGAGATCGGTGTGGTCAACCCCGGCGGTCTGCGCGCCGAGCTCTTCTACGCTCCGGATGGCACGATCACCTACGCCGAGGCGAATGCGGTGCTCCCCTTCGTGAACAACCTCTGGACGACGAGCCTCACTGGCGCGCAGTTCAAGGCCGTGCTCGAGGAGCAGTGGCAGACCAACGCCGACGGCACGATCCCGTCGCGTTCCTACCTCCAGCTCGGGCTGTCGAAGAACGTCTCGTACACGTTCGACGCGACCGCGGCGCGGGGCAGCCACATCACGGGAATCTGGATCGACGGCAAGCCGATCGACCTCGCGGCCTCGTACCGCATCGGTTCGTTCAACTTCCTGCTGCAGGGCGGCGACAACTTCCGCACCTTCGCTCAGGGCACGAACACGCGCGACTCGGGTCTGATCGACCGTGACGCGTGGATCAGCTACCTCGAGACGCATCAGCCGGTCTCGCCGGACTTCGCCAGCCGTTCGGCGCAGGTTCTCGGTGCGCCGACCACTGCGGTCTCGGCAGGCGACCAGGTGTCGTTCACGGTGTCCGCGATCGACATGACGTCGCTCGGCTCGCCGCTGAACACCACGCTGGAGTACGCGGTCGCCGGCAGCGCGGCGACGTTCACGCCGGTCGCGTTCGTCAACGGGACCGCCACGGTGTCGTTCACGGTTCCGCTCGATGCTCCGGCGTCGACGTCCGTGGTGCTCACCTCACCGGCATCGGGAACCAAGGTCACCGTGCCGCTCACGGTCTCGAACGGCACGGGCCTGCCCGGCACGGGACCCGGAACGGAGGTCCCCGGCACCACTCCGCCGTCGATCATCCCGCTCCCCGTCCCGGATGCCGCGCTGACCGCCGCGCTCGAGGGCAAAATCTCCGCGAGCGACACCACTCCCTCCGTCGGGGATGCGGTGAAGATCTACGTCGGCGTCGAGCACGCCGGCGAGTGGGTCACGGTGTGGGTGCACTCCACCCCGGTGCGCATCGGCACGTGGTTCCTCGTCGATGCGAGCGGTTACGTCACCGTCACCATCCCCGCGGGGGTCTCCGGCGCCCACAGTCTGGTCGTCCAGGACGCTGACGGGAACGTCATCGGCTGGCAGGCCGTGACGATCGCCGACCCGTCGCTCGCGGCTCTGCCGCGCACCGGCGGTCAGGATCTGCAGTGGCTGCTGTGGGCAGGCGTCTTGCTCCTCGGGGCCGGTGCCGCCGCACGGATGACGGTGCGCAACCGTCGCAGCTGAGGCATCCGCCATCGCGCTGCCCGTCCCCGGTTCGCCGGGGGCGGGCAGCGTCGTCTGCGCTCAGGCGCCGGAGGTCGCGGGCGCCGTCGTCGAGGATCGCACCACGAGCCGCGTCGGCAGTTGCAGCCGGTCGGGCACGTCCGTGTCGCCGTCGATGAGCGAGAGCAGGGTGCGCGCGGCGAGCTCGCCGAGCTCCTCGGGGTGCTGCACGATCGTGGTGAGTCCGAACATCTCGGCGTAGTCGTGGCCGTCGACGCCGACGACGCTCAGCTGGCCCGGCACGGGCACGCCCAGTCGGCGCGCCGCGATGATCGCACCGATCGCGATCTCGTCGCACGCCGCAACGATCGCCGTGGGGCGCGACTCCATGTCGGCCAGCAGCGGCACGGCGGCCGCGTAGCCGTCCGTCACGGTGAGGGTCGAGGGCGTCGAGCGCATGGATGCCTCGAGCCCGGCCTGTCTCATCGCCTGCTCGTAGCCGATGCACCGGTCCGCGACATCGCGTGCGCGGGGGGAGTCGTAGGGCGTCACCCCGAGGAAGGCGATCTCGCGGTGGCCGAGCGTGATCAGGTGCTGCGTGATCATCCGCCCGATCGCGATGTTGTCGATGCCGATCGTCGGAATTCCGTTGAGCCCGTTGCCCACGCACAGGGTCGGCTTGCCGATGCCGATCAGCTTCTCGATGTCGTCGTCGTCGGGTTCGAGTGCCACCGCGAGCACGCCGTCGAATCGTTTCCGGGCCAGGAAGAAGCGGTACATGCTCTCGCGATCCTGAGACGCGGGCTCAGCGACGTAGAGCGTCAGGTCGTAGCCGGCCGGGATGAGCGCGCGGGTGATGCCCTCGATCATCGAGCCGAAGTACCACCGGTTGACCCTCGGCACGATGACGGCGATCGTGCGCGTGCGACCCGTTGCGAGGCCGGCGGCGTTGGCGGACGCCACGTAGCCCAGAGTGGTGGCGGCATCCGTCACCTTCTTGCGCGTCTCCTCGGAGACATAGCCGCCCCCGCTGAGCGCGCGGCTCGCAGTGGACTTGGAGACCCCGGCCAGGCGGGCGACGTCGGCGATGCCGCTCACTCTCGATCCCTTCATCGTCGACGGGTTCGTGCGACCGGTGGTCGCGGGACTTTCCGTCGCAGTCTAGATGATCACAGAAACTTTAGGGAACCGGTTCCACATGGGACGGCGATTCACAAAGGGGAAATCGGCGCGATATGAGCACCAGAACCTGGAATCACCGCACGAATAGTGGGGTTTATGGATTCGTGACCGGCGCTGGTTGTGGATCGCGTGAACTTCGAATACGGTGCTGTGGAACCGGTTCCGGGGGAATCGGTATGTGAGACGGAAGAATTCCGTGCACTCAAGGAGGAGGAATCACATGGCAACACTGCAGCGGCGCCACGTCCTAGCGCCGGTCGCACTGATCGGAGCCCTCGGGCTCGGTCTGGTCGGGTGCGCCGAGGGCAGCCCCAGCAGCAGCTCCAGCGATCTGTCGGGTCAGACCGTCAAGATCTCGGGCGGGATCACCGGGTCGGAGGCCGACCTGCTGAACCAGTCCTTCACGCAGTTCACCGCCGAC
>NZ_LMPK01000015.1:27943-32329 GCF_001423825.1 Microbacterium sp. Leaf351 | reverse complement strand
CCCTGGTCGGCACGGGCGACGTCAAGAAGGCGTCGGACACCGTCTCGGCCAACGTCGACAAGTACTGGTCGAAGGACTGGAAGACGTATGGCACGGTCGACGGCACGTTCTACGCCGCGCCCATGCTCGCCAACGTCAAGGGCTACGTCTGGTACTCGCCGGCGAAGTTCAAGGAGTGGGGCGTCTCCGTCCCCAAGACCTGGGACGACCTGCTCACCCTGACCAAGACCATTCAGCAGAAGACCGGCCAGGCTCCCTGGTGCGCCGGCTTCGCCTCGGGTGACGCGTCGGGCTGGCCCGGCACCGACTGGATCGAGGACCTCGTCCTGCGTCAGTCCGGCCCCGACGTCTACGACCAGTGGGTCGCCGGCACGGTGAAGTTCACGGATGCCCCGATCAAGAGCGCGTTCGACGCGGTGGGTCAGATCCTCCTGAACCCCCAGTACGTCAACGCCGGCTTCGGAGATGTGAAGAGCATCAACTCGACCGCGTTCGCCGACGTCGCCGCCAAGGTCGCCGACGGCAGCTGCGCGATGACGCACCAGGCGTCGTTCCTCTCGTCGAACTTCCTCGACGTGAAGACCGCCTCGGGTCAGACCCCGAAGGTCGCCCCCGACGGTGACGTCTACGCGTTCATCCTCCCCGGCATCACCGAGGGTGCGCAGTCGGTCGAGGCCGGCGGCGAGTTCGTCGCGTCGTTCAGTGACTCGGCGGCCGTGCAGAAGGTTCTCGAGTACATGTCGAGCCCCGACTTCGCGAACGCCCGCGTCAAGCTCGGCGGCGTGATCTCGGCCAACAAGGGCGCCGACCCGAGCCTGGCCTCGAGCGCGTTCCTCACCGACGCCATGAAGACGCTGCAGGACCAGAACACGGTCGTGCGTTTCGACGCGTCGGACCTGATGCCCGCCACGGTGGGTTCGGGCTCCTTCTGGAAGGGCATGGTCAGCTGGATCGACGGCAAGCCGACCGACCAGGTGCTCAGCGACATCCAGGCCGGCTACAACAACTGATCGCCTGACGGCGGCAGGCCGCCCGTGAGGGGGTCGCTCTTCGGAGCGGTCCCCTCACGGCGCGGTTTCCGCCCTGAATCGAGGGAGAGACGATGTCGTCGCATCCGATGACCGCGAACACGCAGACGCCCCGCGCGGGCGGTACGCGTCGCGTCGCCACCATCATCGCGATCATCGCCGCCGTGGCGGTGGTCGCGTTTTTCGTCCTGCTGGTGACAGGACCCCACGTCGAGAACGCCCGACCGACGACGCTCGGCTTCTCGCTCAACAGCTTCTTCCAGTGGATCGGCAACCTGAATCCGCTGCTGCAGATCCCGATCATGCTCGCCGTCGCGCTCGCGGTGGTCGGCGTCATCCTGCTGCTCATCGAGTACGCCCCCCGTGCGGGGCGCGGATACTTCTGGCTGCGACTGGCCGCGTGCTTCGTGCTGCCGGTGATCGCCTTCATGCTGCTGCGTCCGTACCAGAACGCCGTGCTCTGGGTCGTGGGTATCGCCCTCGGCCTCGGCGCCCTCCTGTTCTTCGCGGACTACCGGGCTCGCGAAGGCGCGGGCTACCTGTTCCAGCTGATCATCTTCCTCACGCCGGCAGCGCTTCTGCTTCTGCTTGGCCTGATCTACCCGGCGATCAGCACTATCTACCAGTCGTTCTTCGACAAGACGGGCAAGTCGTTCGTCGGGCTCGACAACTACATCTGGACCTTCACGAACCCGGAAGGCTTCTGGTCGGTCATCAACACCCTCATCTGGGCTCTCGTCACACCGGTCGTTTCGACGGCGCTCGGCCTCGCGTACGCCGCCTTCATTGACCGTGCACGCGGCGAGAAGATCCTCAAGGTGCTCGTGTTCATGCCGATGGCGATCTCGTTCGTGGGTGCCGGCATCATCTGGAAGTTCATCTACGACTATCGGCAGGGCGACCAGATCGGCCTGCTGAACGCGATCATCACCGGGCTCGGGGGTCAGCCGGTGCCCTGGCTCGACACGGCGCCACTGGTCAACACGATCTGCCTGCTCATCGTGTTCATCTGGACGCAGACCGGGTTCGCCATGGTCGTGCTCTCCGCCGCGATCAAGGCCGTGCCGACCGAGCAGCTCGAGGCTGCGCAGCTCGACGGCACGAACGCGTGGCAGCGGTTCATCAACGTGACGGTGCCCGGAATCCGCTCGTCGCTGGTCGTCGTGCTCACGACCCTGACGATCGCCGCACTGAAGGTGTACGACATTGTGGCGGTGATGACCGGCGGTCGGTCGGACTCGACGGTGCTCGGTTTCGAGATGGTGAACCAGCAGCAGCGGTTCCAGAGCTACGGGCACTCGTCGGCCCTCGCCGTCGTGCTGTTCCTCATCGTGCTGCCGCTGATCATCTACAACGCGCGACAGCTGCGCAAGCAGAAGGAGGTGCGCTGATGGCCGTCATCGACGCCCAGCCCGCATTCGACGCCCGTGCGGCCCGCCGTACGGCGCGAGAGACCCGCCGCAACGAGAACCTGGCGCAGAAGAAGCTGACCTCGAAGCGAGCCACTCTGATCGCGATCCTCATCGCGATCCTGTGGACGATCCCGACGTTCGGCCTGTTCGTCACCTCGNNNCCCTCGACAACTACTTCGAGGCGCTCACCTCGGGCGGTACGGCGCTCACCCTCGGGCAGTCGTTCATCAACTCGCTCGCGATCACGATCCCCGCCACGGTCATTCCGATCGCAGTCGCCTCGCTCGCCGCGTACGCGTTCGCGTGGATCGACTTCAAGGGCCGCAACATTCTGTTCGTGTTCGTCTTCGCGCTGCAGATCGTGCCGATCCAGATGGCGCTCGTGCCGCTGCTGAGCCTGTTCTCACGGGGTCTCGAGATCGGGGGAGTGGCGGTGTTCCCCGGCTTCGAGCTGAGGGATGTCGACCACAGCTTCGCGACGGTGTGGATCGCGCACGCGATCTTCGGCCTGCCGCTGGCGATCTTCCTGCTGCACAACTTCATCGCGGAGATCCCGGCGGAGCTCATCGAGGCTGCGCGCGTCGATGGCGCCGGGCACGGCCAGATCTTCTTCCGGATGATCCTGCCCCTCGCGATGCCGGCGATCGCCTCGTTCGCGATCTTCCAGTTCCTCTGGGTCTGGAACGACCTGCTCGTCGCGACTATCTTCGCTCCATCGAGTTCGCTGCCATTGACACAGACATTGAACTCGCTATCCGGCTCGTGGGGCTCGAAGTGGTTCCTGCAGTCCGCCGGTGCGTTCATCTCGATCATCGTTCCGCTGATCGTGTTCTTCGCGCTGCAGCGCTTCTTCGTGCGCGGCCTTCTCGCCGGATCGACGAAGGGCTGACCCGACCGCACGGAACGACGGGCCGGTGGAGGGGTTCCCTCCACCGGCCCGTCGTTCGCGCGTCGACGGTCGCCGACTGTGGATAACCCCTGGTCATGCCGGTGTACTCGTCTACCTTGGGGCGCATGTCGCAGGCTCCCCGTCGCACCGCTATCGCGTTGATCGCCGCGCTCACCGCGGTCGTCATGAGCGGATGCGGCGCCCCCGCGCCCACCCCGACGCCGACGGCGTTGAGTGAGGCGGAGGCCTATGCCGCGGCGGAGGCGACGTATCGGGCGTATGTCGACGCGTTGAACCGTGTGGACCTCTCCGATCCCACGACATTCGAGCCCGTGTTCGCGTTGACGACCGGTGAAGCGCTTGCCGCGGACCGAAAGACCTTTTCCGACATGCACGCCCGCGCCTACTCGGTATCCGGTAACACTCGCGTTCAGTCGATAGTCGACCGTCGGTTTGATAGTTCGACCGGAGTTGTCGAGCTTGCCGTGTGTCAGGACGTCTCACAAGTGCACGTCGTGGACGAGTCGGGGAACAGTGTCGTAAGTCCGGACCGCCCGGACATCCAGCAGATGCGCTTAAGAGCTGCGCCCCTCTCCTCCGGAGCTACTCGAGCTCTGATCACTTCTTTCGGGCCCGACGAATCAGGCGTGAAGTGCTAGCTCTGACACTCGCGATCTCAGTCGTCGTTGCTGCCGGTCTCACAGCTTCCGGCGTTCAAGGGCAGAACTGTGGAGCGGGCGCCTGGACAGGGCCGTGTGTCGCGAACTCCGGCACCAAGGTAGACCTCGTCGAGCAGCGCGCGCCGTCGGGCGATGCGGGGTCGACGTGGGTGCCTCGCCACTCGCAGTCTGATGATCGGTCGGGCCTGGGCCCGGTGAACTACACGAACGCGACGCCGTTGCAGAGGGTGGGCGACCTCTCGAACCAGGTGGACTGCGGGTTGGCGATGTGTCTGGACCCTGCTCAGCCGGTCGATCCGGGCGCGCCGACGGTGACCGCCGCGGATATCGCGTCGTTCCGCCCCGACCCGAGCGAGCTGGCGAGTGAGCCGACCGGC